>NZ_JBPQTQ010000080.1:0-27686 GCF_051386415.1 Streptomyces sp. URMC 129 | reverse complement strand
CCCCCCCCCCCCCCCCCCCCCCCCCCCCCCCCCCCCCCCCGCCGCGGCGGCGGCCGTCAGCACCCGCTGGTGGGCGAACAGGTCGCGCCGCTTGGGCCGCAGCCCCTCGGGGCAGTCGCTGACGACGGCCGCCGTGGCGTGTTCCCGCAGGACGCGTACCGGGCGCGGCGGGTCGCCGACGCCGACCAGTCCCCTGGGGAGACGGGGCAGATCGGCCCCGGCGATGCCGTAGACGTACGTGGTCACTCGGATTCCCTCTCCCGCCGCGCGGTGGTGGTGCGGCGTGCCTTCCTGGGCTCCTGTTCCTTCTCCTGCTCCGCCGCCCCGTCGTCGTCCGAGGACGAGAAGGGCGAGGTGAGCCCGTCTCTGCCCTTCCGGAAGGCGTCGGAGAGCGTGTCGGCGGCCCCGGCCAGCGCGCCCTTGGTCTTGCCGCGCGCGCCGTTCTCCGTGAGCCCGCCGACGAGTTCGGGCACGCCCGGGTCCTTGGCCGGTCCGGCCTCCAGGTCGAGCCGGTTGCACGCCTCCGCGAACCGCAGATACGTGTCCACGCTCGCCACGACGACGCGCACGTCGATCTTCAGGATCTCGATGCCGACCAGCGAGACGCGGACGAACGCGTCGATCACCAGGCCGCGGTCGAGGATGAGTTCCAGGACGTCGTAGAGGGTGCCGGACCGGGAGCCCGAGGTCTGCTGCATGGGTGCGACCGCTGTGGTCATGGTCGAAAAGCCTCCTTGTCGGGCTTCGGATCGTCGCGTCTGGGTCGTCGCGGCGGGCGAGGTGCTGCCGCGTCCCCGCGGGCCGTTCAGCGGCGGTCGGCCCGGCCCCGCTCGTACCGCTGCACGCGCCGGTAGCCGGTGACCCTGCCGTCGGGGTCCGTGGTGACCTCGTACGTCGCCATCAGGCTCATCGTGTCGGGGACTCGGGGGAGTTCGGTGACCTCCGTCTCCAGCACCCAGCCGTCGGCGCCGCGTTCGAGCCGGGTCACCGCCTCCGCGCGCAGGCCGGTCAGCTCGGTGAACTCGCTGCCCGCCCTGCGCATCACGTCCAGCGCGGGGCGCGGGCCGCCGGCCGCGCCGTTGCCGCCGCCTCGCTGCCCGCCGTCTGTCTCGTTCTCTTCGTTCTCTGCCATGGCTTGTGCCGGGTTCCTTGCGGGAGCCGGGCCAAACGTCGCTTCCGGCCCGGGCCCTGGCGGGCGCACCGGCGCCTCGCGGTGAACCGCCGTGTGCGGCGCGGTGGTCGCGCCCGGGCGCGCGGCGCGCGGGATCAGTGGGGGCCCGCGCCGCCGTGTCGGCGCGCCCCGGTGGCCGCCGGCCGCAGCGCGGCGTGCGGGCAGGAACGGATGCCGTCGCCCCGGGCGCGTCCCGGCATCAGGTACGCCACGCGGTCGTTGACCGGGAGCGGCGCGGAGAACTCCGCAGCCGCCTCCGGATCGCGGGCCGGTGCCGGGAGGAAGCCGGGCAGCGGATCGTGCCCGGGGCCGTCACCGCCGAGGAGGCCGTGGTGGCAGGCCCTGCGCAGCCGGTCCGCCGGGGAACGCCACCGCTCGGACACCCCGACCAGGGCGTGCCCGGTGACGGACCCCGGTTCCCGCGGCAGGAGTCCGGCCGCGCGTGTCCCGCTCTCCGCCGGGTGCCCGTTCGCGTCGAGCCGGCCGCGCGGCGCCCCCGCGCCGGTGCCGACCGGGCCGGCGTCCGGTGATGCCGCACTCCCCGTCGAACGCCACCTCAACCCCCGCCCCGTCCGGCACGGATCGTGTCCCTCGCGTCACCCCGGGCGACTCGTCCTGGCGGCTCGGCACCCGTCCGGCGCAGGTCCGGCGGCCCCGGTCCGCCCGGCCGTCCATCCGGCGGGTGACCCCGCCGGGGACCCGGCCCGTCCGGCCGCCGCGCCCTCCAGGCCGGCGATCAGGCGCCGCAGCAACGTGCCCAGCAGCTCGTCGTCCCCGCCGCCCGTCGGCAGCGACTCCCAGCTCGCGCGCACCCGTTCGTCCAAATGCCGCCAGAACTCGACGCCGCGCGGCGTCAGATAGGCCAGGATGCGGCGGCGGTCCAGGGGATCGACGCGGCGGTGGACGACACCGTCGTCCACCAGCTGGTCCACCAGCCGGGTCAGCGTGGGCGGCGGCAGCAGCACGCACTCCGCGATCGCCGTCATCCCGTGCCCCTCGCCGTCCGCGAGCAGCGACATCACCCGCCAGGCGTCGACCGAGCACCCCGAGTCCGACAGCACCGCCCGCAGCCGCCGCACCGACAGCCGCTCGGCGCGGGTCAACAGCCCGATCAGGTCGTGGGTTCGGTGGTCGGGGGGCGGTACCGGCATGTCGCTGCGCTCCTCGGGCCGACGGCCCCACCATCGTACGGGCGGGCGGGGGCCACCGGCCGGGCCGGAGCCGTTTGTCTCGTTCTCCGGCTTTTCCGTACGACGCCCGCACATCCGCGCCATGATGGGCCGGTGATGTGCGGGGACCACCAGGACGCGGGGCGCCGCGTGCCGCTGGCCGCGGAGCCCGGCACGCTCGGGGTCGCCCTGGTGGTGCCCCGGCAGGGGCCGGCCGGGATCTTCGGCCCGGCCTGCGAGTTGTGCGCGCTGCTCGCCGCCGGCGAGGTCAACGCGGGCGGCGGGGTGCTCGGGCGCGAGCTGCGGCTGGTCACCGTGGACGGCGGCGCGCCGCCGCGCCAGGTGGCGGCCGAGGTGGAGGCGCTGGTCGCCGCCGGGATCGTGCACGGCGTCACCGGCTGGCACATCTCCTCGGTGCGGCAGGCCCTCGCGCCGCGCGTCGCCCACCGGGTGCCCTATGTGTATACGGCGCTGTACGAGGGCGGCGAGAACTCCGAGGGCGTCTTCCTCACCAGCGAGACCCCGGACGGCCAACTCCGGCCCGCCATGCGGCTGCTGGCCGCCGAGCGGCGCGTGCGCCGCTGGTACGTCGTCGGCAACGACTACATCTGGCCGCGCCGTACCGCCCGCGCCGCCCACGCCTACGCCCGCGAGTCCGGCGGCCGGATCTGCGGCGAGAGCTATCTCCCGCTGGGTACCGACGAGTTCGCCGCCGCGCTGCGCCGCATCGAGCACGCCGACGCGGACGCCGTGCTGATGCTGCTGGTGGGCAGCGACGCGGTCCGTTTCAACCGGGCCTTCGCCGCCGCCGGACTCGACCAGCGCTGCCTGCGCCTGAGCACGCTGATGGACGAGAACATGCTGGCCGCCAGCGGCGCCGACGCCACCCGCGGACTCAGCGCCACCGCCGGGTTCTTCGGCTCCCTGGCCACCGCCGACACCCTCGACTTCCACGGCCGGTACGCCGCCCGTTTCGGCCCCGGGGCGCCGGTGCCCAGCGCGCTGGGCGAGTCCTGCTACGAGGGCGTGCTGCTGCTGGCCGCGCTGGTCGCGCGGGCCCGCTCCTGGGACGTGGCGGCGATCGAGGGCGCGGCGCAGGAGGTCAGCTGGGAGGGGGCCCGGGGGCTTTTGCGGCTGAGCGGGCGTCATGTGCGGCAGCGGATCTACCTCGCGGAGGCGGACGGCCTCGACTTCGCGGTGACCGCCGATCTGGACGCCTGGAGCAGCCGGGTGTGACGCACCCGTGATGCTTCCGCGCGGAACTATTAACTCCCGGGAAATGCCGGGGAAACGGCGCGCTCTGAAGCTGTGGCATGTCCGCGCCGGGCGGCGTGGCCCGGCGCAACCCACCCCTCACATCTCCCCGTGCCGCAAGGCGGGGATCAGGAGGACGGTCATGCCCAGAGCCCGGGGAACCCGCTTCGCCGCGATCGCGCTCGCGTTCGCCACCGCCGTCGCGCTGTCGGCGTGCGGTGCCAGGACCGACGAGGAATCGTCCGGCGACGTCGCGGAGATCGACACCTCAGGCGACACCATCAAGGTCGGCCTGCTCAACTCGCTGTCCGGCACCATGGCCATCAGCGAGGTCACCGTGCGCGACGCGCTGCTGCTGGCCATCGACGAGATCAACGCCGCGGGCGGCGTCCTCGGCAAGCAGATCGAGCCCATCAGCGAGGACGGCGCCTCCGACTGGCCCACCTTCGCGGAGAAGGCGGAGAAGCTGATCCAGCAGGACCAGGTGGCCGCCGTCTTCGGCTGCTGGACCTCCGCCAGCCGCAAGGCCGTTCTCCCCGTCTTCGAGCAGAACGGCTCGCTGCTGTTCTACCCCGTGCAGTACGAGGGCCTGGAGCAGTCGCCCAACATCTTCTACACCGGCGCCACCACCAACCAGCAGATCATCCCCGCCCTGGACTACCTGCGCGCGGAGGAGGACGTCGAGTCCCTCTACCTCGTGGGCAGCGACTACGTCTTCCCGCGCACCGCCAACCGCATCATCCGGGCGTACGCCGAGGAGTACGGCATCGAGATCGTCGGCGAGGACTACGCGCCGCTGGGCTCCACGGAGTTCTCCACCATCGCCAACAAGGTCGAGGCGTCCGGCGCCGACGCGGTGTTCAACACCCTCAACGGCGACAGCAACGTCTCCTTCTTCCGCGAGTACGAGGCGTCCGGCCTGACCGCCGAGTCCATGCCCGTGCTGTCCGTGTCCATCGCGGAGGAGGAGGTCCGCGGCATCGGCGCGGAGACCCTGGAGGGCCAGCTCACCTCCTGGAACTACTACCAGACCACCGAGGGCGCGGCCAACGAGCGCTTCGTCGAGGCGTACCAGGAGCGTTACGGCGCCGACAGGCCGACCTCCGACCCCATGGAGGCCGCCTACGTCTCGGTCCATCTGTGGGCCGCGATGGTCGAGGAGGCCGGCTCGTTCGAGGTCGAGGACGTGCGCGCCGCCGCCGACGGCATCACCTTCGACGCGCCCGAGGGCGAGGTCACCGTGGACGGCGAGACCCAGCACCTCCACAAGACCAGCCGCATCGGCCGGATCGGCGCCGACGGCCTGATCACCGAGGTGTGGAGCTCGGACGGGCCGATCCGGCCCGACCCGTTCCTGCGCGAGTACGACTGGGCCGAGGGCCTGGCCGAGGCGGCGGCAGCGGAAGCCGAATGACCGTCATCCTCACCCAGACGTTCACGGGCATCAGCATCGGCGCCGTGCTGCTGCTGATCGCCCTGGGCCTGTCCCTGACCTTCGGGCAGATGGGCGTGATCAACATGGCGCACGGCGAGTTCATCATGGCGGGCGCCTACACCGTCTACATGCTCCAGGGCCCGATCCGCTCCGCCGGACTCTCCCTGCTCGTCGCCCTGCCCGTGGCGTTCGCCGTGGCCGGCGCGATGGGGGTGCTGCTCGAACGGCTCCTCATCCGCCGGCTCTACGCCCGGCCGCTGGACACCCTCCTGGTCACCTGGGGCGTCTCGCTGATGCTCCAGCAGCTGGCGCGCGACCTGTTCGGCGCGCCCAACGTCCACACCGGGGCGCCGGACTGGCTCACCGGGCGCGTCACCCTGGTCGGCGGCGACGACCCGCTCACGCTGGCCCACGCCCGGCTGTTCATCCTCGGCCTGGCGCTCGCCGCCGTCGTCGCGCTCACCCTCACCCTCCGGCTCACCCCGCTGGGCCGCCGCATCCGGGCCGTCGTCCAGCACCGCGACCTGGCCGAGGCGTCCGGCATCCCCACCGCCCGCGTGGACCGCGTCACCTTCTTCATCGGCTCCGGCCTGGCGGGGCTGGCCGGGGTCGCCCTCACCCTCGTCGGGCCGATCGGCCCGACCATGGGCACCAACGTCATCATCGACGCCTTCCTGGTGGTCGTCGTCGGCGGCATCGGGCAGCTGCGGGGCGCGGTCGTCGCCGCGTTCGCGCTCGGCGTCCTGCAGGCGGTGCTGGAGTACTCCACCACCGTCAGCGTCGCCCGGGTGGCCGTGCTCGTCGCGATCGTCGCCTTCCTCCAGTGGCGCCCCCAAGGCATCCACACCCTGCGCACGAGGAGCCTGGCATGACGGCACACCTGACGACCCCCCGGACAGCGCGTCTCCGCGCCCGCCGGTCCGCACTCGCCGGCTACGCCCTGGCCGCGGCGCTGCTGTTCGGCGTCGCGCCCGCGGTGCTGAGCGACTTCCGCCTCGAACAGCTCGCCCGCTACCTGTGCGTGGCCATCGTCGCCGTCGGCATCGCGCTGGCCTGGGGGCGCGGCGGCATGCTGGTGCTGGGCCAGGGGCTGTTCTTCGGGCTCGGCGGCTACGCCATGGCGATGCACCTGAAGCTCACCGACGCGGGCGCGGGCAACCTGCCCGACTTCATGCTGCTGTACGGCTCGGCGGACCACCTGCCGTGGTGGTGGGAGCCGTTCCGCTCGCCCGCCGTGGCGCTGGCCGCCGTGGTGGTGCTGCCCATGG
The DNA here is from genome assembly GCF_051386415.1 of Streptomyces sp. URMC 129. Classification (NCBI taxonomy): domain Bacteria; kingdom Bacillati; phylum Actinomycetota; class Actinomycetes; order Kitasatosporales; family Streptomycetaceae; genus Streptomyces; species Streptomyces sp. URMC 129. The sequence goes on along the minus strand of NZ_JBPQTQ010000080.1, from coordinate 21,389 downwards.
GGCTGGCCGCGGCCATCGGTTACCTGGTGTTCCGGCGGCGGGTGCGCGGCGCGTACTTCGCGATCCTCAGCCAGGCGCTCGCCGCGGCCTTCGCGATCCTGCTGATCGGCCAGCAGGCCACCACCGGCGGCACCAACGGCCTGACCAACTTCCGGGGGTTCTTCGGCTTCTCGCTCCACGACCCGGTCAACCGCCGCATGGTCTACTTCGTCATCGCCGGCACCCTGCTGGCGCTGATGCTGCTGACCCGGCAGCTCTTCCTCAGCCGGTACGGCGAACTCCTCGTCGCAGTCCGGGACTCCGAGGAGCGGGTCCGCTTCCTCGGCTACGACCCGGCGCTGGTCAAGCTCGGCGCCTACACCCTCTCGGCCGGGATGGCGGGGCTGGCGGGGGCGCTGTTCGTGCCGGCCGTCGGGATCATCTCGCCGGCCCTGGTCGGGATCGTGCCGTCCATCCAGTTCGTCATCGGGGCGGCGATCGGCGGCCGGGCCAGCGTCGCGGGCGCCGTGCTGGGCGCGGTCGCGGTGGCCTGGGCGCAGACCACGCTGTCGGAGGAATTCCCCGCCGCCTGGACGTACTTCCAGGGCGGCCTGTTCGTCGTGGTCGTCGCGTTCCTGCCCGGCGGCCTGGCCTCCCTGTGGCACCTCGCCGCGCGGCGGCGGCGCGGGCCCGGCACCGGCGGGGCCGGGGACGGAGCCGGAGTGGCGGTGGCCGCGGCATGACACCGGTGACCGGCACGACACCACAGCCCCTGGCGGGCCTGGAGATCGACGACCTGCGGGTCACGTTCGACGGCTTCACCGCCGTCGACGGCGTCAGCCTGCGGGTCGGCCCGGGTGACCTGCGGTTCCTCATCGGGCCCAACGGCGCGGGCAAGACGACCCTGGTCGACGCCGTGACCGGGCTCGCCCCGGCCACCGGCTCGGTCCGCTTCGGCGGGCGCGAGCTGCTGGGCCGCCCGGTGCACCGCATCGTCCGGCTCGGCATCGGCCGCACCTTCCAGACCGCGACCGTCTTCGAAAACCTGACCGTTCTGCAGAACCTGGACATCGCCGCGGGCGCCGGCCGCCGCCCGCACACCCTGCTGCGGCAGCGCCGCGGCGTGCCGGACGAGGTCGAACGCGCCCTGGAGACCATCGGTCTCACCGGCCGGCGCGACCACGCCGCGGGCGTCCTGGCCCACGGCCAGAAGCAGTGGCTGGAGATCGGCATGCTGCTGGTGCAGAACGTGCAACTCCTGCTGCTGGACGAACCGGTGGCGGGCATGAGCCACGAGGAGCGCGAGGCGACCGGGCAGTTGCTGCGGCGGGTGGGGGACGACCGCACGGTCGTCGTCATCGAGCACGACATGGACTTCATGCGCTCCTTCGCCACCAGCGTCACCGTGCTGCACGCGGGCCGGGTGCTCAGCGAGGGCACCGTCGCCGAGGTACGGGCGGATCCGCGGGTGCAGGAGGTCTACCTCGGCCACCCGGCGGGAGAGGAGGCGTGATGCTGGAGATCACCGGCGTGGTCGCCGGGTACGACCGGAGCGACGTGCTGCACGGCGTCTCGGTGTCCGTGCCCCCGGACGGCGTGGCCACCGTCCTCGGCCACAACGGCGCGGGCAAGACCACTACTGGATTGGGACCCCCGTAAAAGTCCAGGTCAGACGCTTGGGCCGCTCGCATGTGACGCAGATCACGCTTGCTGAGGGGCGCATCGGCGTCCCCTCAGCACGCCGCCAGCGGTCAGGGCGATCCGAGGGCGGGGCGGGTGGCGCCCGCCAAGTCGCTCACGTGATCGCGGAATTCTATGGCCACCGATTCCCGTGGGTATCGCCTCTCCAATTCATCGGTGAGTTCCCCTGCTACCAAGAGCAGCGAAGGAAGTGACTTTCGGGATGTCGCGAGAGCCTGTTCGCCTATCGATACAGCCTCTTCCAGTTCCCCGGCTCGCGCCGCTGTCACACCTAGCGTGAGCCTCGCCTCTGCGACCCGCATGGGAGACTTCTCGGTGCCGTCGGGGGCGGTGCCGAGTCGAATAACTTCCTCGGCATGGGTGGCAGCCCTGGTGTCGTCCCCGAGCATGCGGTAAGCGTCCATCTCGTAGAAATCCCACTTCTCAGGGTCGATGACGAAGTGGTGTTCTCGATGTTCCGGGCGAGGCAGTCGCTCCAGGCGCGCCCTTCCCGCATCCAGGGTGTCGCGGACTTGGCGTGCGTTCCCGATGCGGGCATAGGCTTTGGCGGACTGGGCGTAAAGCTGGACTCCGACACTATGCGTCGAGTCGGCGCGGTGCCCGGACTCGACGCAATCGAGAACATCCGTGTATTGGCCCTGAGTGAGAGCGAACCATGCTCCGAGTTCGAAAGACCAAGCGATGATCTCGCCGTGGCCAACCTCTTCTCCGATACGCAAGGCTGTCGCGCGACTCATGTCGGCCGCCTCCCGGTACCCCAAGTCGTACTCAAGGCATCCACCGAGCAGGAAGAGCCATCCGGCGGAGACGAGTAGCTCCCTGTGCTGTTTGAGCGTCGTCCGCCCCTTCATAAGTTCGGTGACATGGGTAATACCTGTCCGCGTTTGTTTGTGCAGCTTTTCGGCAGGCATGTACGGATAGGCTCGGCAGAGCCGGTCAATCGCGAGACTTATGGAGTCCAGGTCTGACGAGTTCAGATCGGTGGCATTCAACTTACGTGCCAACTCGACCACCTCCCACGGTCCGAGATCTGAGTCGTGTCCGGTTGCGCTTCCAGGTTGCAGCGCAGTGGGAAGGCCAGCCATGGGTAGTTCGGCCTCCCATGGGCGGGGCGCGAGTCCTAGCATGTGGCCAGGGATTCTCAGCCCGTCGGCGATTGCGATCACTTTGTCGAAGGTCGCGATGGTCGACTTGCCCTGGACGATCTTGCTCACACGTTCGGACTTGATGTCAATCGCATCCGCGATCTTCATGTAGCTGATCCCGCCATATTTCCTGGCGAGTCTGAAGACCTCTCCGAAGTCGCGGCGTGTCAGTGCGGCACGCACGTCGGCGCGTTCCAGCACGTTCGGTGGTAATGCTGCCGGAGGTTGGTAGATCATCTGCGCCCCACGTGATCATGATTTCGAGTAGGGGTGGCACGTAACCAGCACTTGCAGTCTACCGCCAGGGCACCCCCCTGATGGGTCCCCCGTGCTGGGGGATCCGCCCAAGCCATTGCCGCGTCACCCTTGTTGCCATGCAGCGTGATTCGGAAAGGGACGCTACCTCGCAGAGGCCGGGTATTGGCTCGCTGGTGCGCGACACCAGGACCAACCGCGTTGGCCGTGTCATGGCTTACCAGTCGGGGCGCGTGTGGCTTCGCGCGCCCTCGGGCGGCCGTGAGTGGGACGTGATGCCGCAGAAGGTGCAGCCTGTGGCGGACAGTGGCAGGCGCGACGCTGACGGGCGTGGCCGGTGACGCATCGGGCCATCATCAAGGCCGCCGAGTGGGAGTTGTTCGAGGCGACCGCAGAACTCTCGGAAGAGCCCACTGGCGATGCACCGAAGGCGCTTTTCCGAGTCGCATGTGTGGACTGTGGAGCCGAGTCGGAAAAGGCGAGCAATGACCCGGTTCCTGTGGAGGCATGGGCCTTGAGCCATACGAGCCGCAATCCGCAGCACAGGCGCTTCAAGCTGTCAACGGAGTGGTTTTGGTTGGTTCTTCCGGCACGAAGCAACCCCTTGTACGAGTTGGAACGCAGAGGCGGTGACTAGCCGTGGATAAGAATCTGGAGATGGCCGGATCTCAGAGCCCAGGAACGAAACTCTGTCAGCATCCGAGAATCCAGCAGAATCCGCAAGGTGGTAAACAGTGCACCGAGTGCGGGGCCGATATTTACCTCCCCACGCGGGTGGCCGTGTAGAAATCATTCGCGTGAGGAGGCAAACCGCTTCATGCCCAGGACTCTTCCTGTATGCCCGATTCCCATTGACGAACTCAAAACCCGGTATTCAGTCCAGCGCCAGTCGGTCATGAAGATCGCTAAAGAGCTCGGAGTGTCCCAGTACGCGGTCAACAAATGGTTGCGGGACGCGGGGGTCAAGATGCGCACTCGGTCGGAAGCGAATCAGATCAGTGGTTTCCATCGCCACTCGAACTGGCCTTAGGGACTGACAGGAGAAACACCGGGGGAACCCGCAGAAAAAAAGGAGGAGCTAATTCAACTTCACATAACTGAAAAGCCCGCGCCGCCCTGGGGTGTGGAAACCAGAAGGGCGGCGCGGGTGGGTGGCGCAACGGTCACCCGGTACCCAGTGTACCGGGGCCGTTGTGCTGCGCATAACGAGTTTCGGGGAGAGGTGATGACTCTGGCGTGAGGAGGTGAGCAGGACTGTTAAGCGGAATCAGGGGATGCCGTGCCGGACGGCGGTGCGCCTGTGGAGCGACGGCGACGGACGTGGGTGACGCGTGCGGTAAGTGCACGCGCCGAGAACGCTGGAATAGGCGGAAGGCCGGGCGCGGCTTTCGGGGTCGCTGACGCCCGAATCAGGAACCGTACGCCCCGATGATGACGGAAAGGAGGTGAATGCTTTTTGACGGTGACTCTCTCGGTTGTCCTCGTGCTGAGTTTTCTCGTGTTCGTGCTTTGCCGCTACGCCGGACTGCGGGCGTCACATGCGGCCCTGTGCGTCGTGCTGGGATTCTATCTGGCGTCATCGAGTCTGTCGGATCCAATCTCAGTCGTGACGGGTGATCTTTTCGAAGTGATCCAGGGTCAGTAACAACCACGCGGGTCTAGGACGGAGAACCAGCGATCCGGGGCCCACGCACTGCGCGGGCCCCGGATCCCGCAGAACGAAAAGAGAAGCGATCAAAGGAGGTAATTTCACACTTGATAGACAACGAAGGATCCGGGCGCATGTCGCTCCCAGGCGTGGATACGCAATCTGTCCGCCACACCTTGGACGCGCTGAGCCGCGTTCTCGACTGCTCGAACTGTCAGACAGATGCTCTGGTCCTGCTGATGTACTTCTCCTCGCTGACGGCCGCCGCCGCACGTGACGCGGAGCAACGGCGCCGCCTGGCCGATGAGATGGCCGCCGCGCGAGAGTCGGCAGCCAATCTGCGAGCCGCCATCGGAGCCGCGCTTTCCGCCGCTGCCGAGGGCGACGCGGACCCGCTGTGGTACCTCCAGGACGAGTACGCGGCGCAGAAGAATGCCATTCACACAGAGGGGTGGTGATTCATTGAGAAGGACAGTACACAAGAAGATTCGTCGTCAGCAAAGAGCATGGCGTCGCGACAACAATATGGTGGGCTTGATGCTCATCGACCGTGAACCGCTGCTTGGCAATTTGGTGTCGCTGCTGAGTCGGCTCATGTGGCGACACCGTTCGGTTCTGGCACCGCTGTGGTTCGGGGGCGTCGTATATCTCGCAGCAGCTTTCGGGAATTCGAGATATCCGGATTCCTGGAAAGTGGTGGCCGCGTTCACGGCAGTTCTGTGCGTGCTCCTTGGCGTGCCGTATGGTCTCCTAGAACGGCATCCGTACGGGGCGCGTGCCGCTGCAATTCTGGCCCGCATGTGGTCGGAATGCGGGATGAGTCGCGCGGTGGAAAGGTCCTACGGCGCCGTCGTGTTTGCCGTAACCGGCTCTTGGTACACAGCGGCAGTCCTCGTCGGGCCCCACTCCCGGCCGCTCCCGGTTCTGTGGATTACTGGAATGATCGGCTGTGGCCTCCCCTGGTGGCTGCACCGTCGACGGCGCGCCCGCGTCCGTGTGGAGCACATAACCGAGGACTGGCCCGGACTTGCCGAAAGCATGGGCCTCCCAGGTTCGCGCATTGTTTCCGCTGTGGTCGATGCGTGGGGATGGACCGGACGCCTGGCGCTCAGGAAAGGAAGTACCGTGGATGACGCGGTGTCCCGAATTCCGGCCGTGGAGTCGGCACTTGGCGCACGGGCTGGATCAGTGCGGATTCTTCCGGACAAACGGCGGGCCGACCGCTGCATTGTGCGTGTAATCGACAAGGATCCTCACGCAACTACAATTCCGTGGCCCAAGCCGGCAAAAGGCGGCATCGAAAAGCCGATAAGGCTTGGCCTCTTCGAGGATGGCCGGGAAGTCTCCGTGTCATTCCTGCGCCGACATGTGCTTGTCGGAGGAGTGGTCGGTTCGGGGAAGTCCGGCGTTGTAAATGTCATCCTGGGCGCTCTGTCATCCTGCGCGGATGTCGTGATCTGGGGAATTGACCTCAAAGAAGGAATGGAACTCGCGCCATGGAAACAGTGTTTGGGCCGACTCGCCACAACCGGCATGGAAGCGGAAAGACTCCTGCGGGACGCCGTAGCCGAACTGGAAAGCCGAGCCCGTACGCTTGCATCGCAGGGGCGTCGCGTTTGGGAACCGGCGTACGAGAATCCGGCACTCGTCCTCGTCATCGACGAATATGCGGAACTGTCCGAGCGGGCGTGCGAATACGCCGATTCCATCGCCCGACGCGGCCGTGCAGTCGCCGTGACCCTGATCGTCGCGACTCAGCGGCCGACACAGAAAACGATGGGAGGAGCCACCCGGACACAGATGGATATCCGTGTCTGTCTGCGCGTACGCGAAAAGCGCGACGCTGACCTGATACTCGGACAGGGGTACGCAAAATCCGGCTGGAATGCGGAGCGGCTTTCACTTCCGGGAAGTTTCCTGCTTTCCGGCCCGGAACATCACTCGCCCGCTCGGGCGCGTGCCTACCTCGTCACCGATGACGATGTACGGCAGCACGTTGCCGACGTGGCGCATGGACGTCCCAGACTGGCCCACTTCCCTAGGGCGTCGGTACCGCCCCTGAAAGGGCCTCAGACAGCCGTAGAGCGGTCCTCGTGGGCCAAGCGGCCACAGGAGGACTCAGGGGCGTCTCAGGGCCCGGAGTCGGCCCTGTGGGACGTGCTGAGCCGTGCGGGCGAAGAGGGGGTCACGGTTGGCGGGCTCATGGAAGCGACAGGGATGGGCCGCAGTTGGGTCTATCTGCGCCTGAGACAGCACGCCGACGCAGGCGACGCTGTGCAGCTCGCGCGCGGCCGGTGGCGTGCTGCCGGGGGTCAGGAACAGCACCAGGGCCCTACTCCGTCCGGGCCCTCCCGGACTCGCCGTGCACGACGAGCCCGCCGCCGCCAGCATCCGCCGAATCGCGACACACGGTAACCGGCGAACGTCCGGCCGCCTCGCGCGCGCCTGCGCGCGTAGGGCTCGTGTTCGTCCATGGACGTGGACTGTGGACGAACACAGTCAGTAATCGGCAGCAATGGCGGTACATCTCGGTCTCACCGCCGTAAGAGTGAATGGAGGTGATAGCACCACTTGCCCCGGAAGGACGTCACCCGGCGAAGGGAAAAGCGAACTAGGAATACAGACAGGAAGGGAACACCGCCGGAATCCCCCGATGAGTCCGGCAAGGGACAATGCGACCTGAGCGGCGAAGATCGGGAATGGGTAATCCGTACCGTTGACGCCATGGGCCCACTGAGCGAAGAAGAGCGAGAAGCCATAGCGCTCCTTCTTCATACGTAATCGAGCAAATCGAAATGAGTAAAGCCCGCCCCTGCCATCATGGCAAGGGCGGGCTTTGCCAGTGCCTGTGCTGATCACGATTCGGCGGGCGGCGTCGCCTGCCGTACGTCGATGAGTTCTGTGGTGAATGATCCACGCCGCGAGATCGGGTACAGGGTTACCCTGAGAAGGCGCCTGCATATCTCGCGTTTGCGGCCGATGCTCAGGCTCTCCCATGTCTGCCGGGCATTGTCCGAAACCTGGAACTCGGTGAATGGGTTCTCCTCGGTTCCCTTTTTCAGTTCTGTGCGGATCTCATGGATCCGCACGTCACACTCAGCCGCAGTTGCTTCTAGCATTGCCTGATCAATCGCCCCGCGTGCGAAAGACTGTCCGGCTTGCATTTTCCGCGCCTGGAGAGTCTTGAGTTCTTCCCGGAGAGCGGCAAGATCGACCGCCGTTTTGCGCGGAATGAGATCCGACAGGTCGGGGCGGGAAAGCCGCTCCACAATCACATTCTCAATGTAGCGGTCCAACTTGCGCGCGTCCCACTGGCAATGCCCTCTATTCCGGCAGCAATAGACGGGCCGTCCGTGCTTGTGCCTGACTGACATGACGATGTCCGTCGTCTCGTCACTGCATATACCGCAGCGATAGTGCAGGGAGCCTAGCCATTTGGGCGTGTTCCCCGGCGAACTCTTGCGCTTTGGGTCAGAGAAGATGGTGATCAATGCTTGCCGAACGTCTTCTTCCAAGATTGGCGGGTAAGCGTTCCACTTCACTATTTCTCCCTGGTAGACCGAGTGGCCAGAAGTCCGGGGGTTGGTAAGTATCTGCCTGAACGTCTGCGAGCTCCATCCATGGTGAGTAACTACCTTGCCATTTCGCTTCTTCTGTCGTCCGTCTTTTTGGGATACGGTGAGTACGCCCCGCCGCTTCAGGTCGCGAATCACTTGCGCTTCGCTGACACCGGCAAGGATTTCCTTTGCCCAATACCGGATTTCCGCTGCTTCTTCCGGATTGTGCTGTCCCATATCCAGAACTGGTCGGTCCTCGTATATCCGTTCCGCTGTGGGGGCTTTCGGATTAATGCACACCGACCGGACTCGTCCGGTGTCAACACCCCAGCCATAGGGCCGGACACCTCCGCCAAAGTCCCCGTTCCTTGCTTGCCGCTTACGTGCGATAGTGACCCGCTCTCCGCGATGCTCACTCTCGTACTCGGCGGAACTCGTGTCATCCCGGAGTGCCTTCCTTCCTGATGCTGTCTCCAGGTCGTACACCCCGCCCCGAGTCGTGCAGTAAAGAGTGACCTTCCAGCGGCGAGCCACACGGATGAATCGGGGTAGTTCTTCGGTGAGCCGGTGCAGTCGGTTCGCATGCCAGAAGGTGACCGACCGTATTTCTCCTGCCTCCATGTCCCTCAGGAGGCGGTCGTAATCGCGACGTACTTCCCCGGAGTATGCCGAGGTATCGTTGTCTGTGTACCTGCGGACGAAGGAAACACCGAATGCCGCCGCGAAAGCTGAATTTTCGTCGTACTGCGAGTCGGTCCCAATGCCCGCGCCGGACTTGTCATCGCTGATGCGGTCGTATTCGACATCAAGCCTCTCCACCCTGTCCCTCCCCGGTCTCGCTGATCCGTCCTGCTCACCAAGCTACGAAGAGGGAGGCCACAAGTCAGTAGCCGGGAAGTCCACCCTGCTGCGGACCGCCGCCGGGCTGCTGCGGCCCCGCTCCGGCCGGGTCCTGCTCGACGGCGAGGACGTCACCCGGCTGCCCGCCCACCGGCGGGTCGGGCGCGGCATGGCCTATGTGCCGCAGGGGCAGCAGAGCTTCCCGCAGCTCACCGCGCTGGAGAACCTGCGGCTCGTCGCGGACGGCCGCAAGGACGGCAGGGCGGCCCTGACCGAGGCGCTGGACCTCTTCCCCGCGCTGCGCGAGGTCACCGGGCGCCGGGCCGGGCTGCTCTCCGGCGGCCAGCGGCAGCAACTGGCCATCGCCCGCGCGCTGATCACCCGGCCGCGGCTGCTGCTGCTGGACGAGCCGACGGAGGGCATCCAGCCCTCGGTGGTCGCGGAGATCCAGCGGACCATCCTGGAGCTGAGCGGGCGCGGCGGCCTGTCGGTGCTGCTGGTGGAGCAGCACGTCGGCTTCGCGCTGAAGGCGGCCGAGCGGTACTACGTGCTGGAGGCGGGCCGCGTCACGTCCTCCGGCGCGGGCGACGCGGATGCCGAGCGGGCCGTCCGCCGGGCGCTCAGCGTGTGAGGCCACGGGCCGGCGCCGGCCCGCACCCGGCACCGGCCCGTTCCCGCCCCCTCCGGGCCCCGAAGCGCGGCGCGGAACCGCCGGACGGCTGTCGGCCGACCCCCGGAACGCCCCTCGCGGGCAGGCCATGGGCCGGGCCACACCAGGGCGCAGGCGCCGGGTCACCACTGCCGGGCACGGCCGGAACCGTGCCTCTCCCGGCTTCCGCAACGCGCTGTCAGGCGTGTCGCAGGGCCGCCGGATGACCGTCGATCCCCTTCCGGGACGCCCTTCGGGAGCAGGCCGACAGCCGTGCCGCATCGGCACACAAGGGGCCGGGCGGCGCTTCCGGCCACGGCGGGAACCGTGCCTCTCCGGGCTCCCGCAACGCGGCGAGCGCGCGTGCCCGGCGCCCCGCCCGGCCTCCGGGCCGGGGCAGCGTCGTGGGCAGGCGGCCTCTGCGAAGACGGGCCCCTAGCCCTCGGCCGGGCAGACGACTTCGTCGCGCGGCACGTAGTGGGTGCGGAACGTCTCGCGGCCGACCTCCTGGCCGCCGTCGACCAGGATCCGGTCCACCTCGACGTCGAAGCCCTCCATCGGCGGCTGCGGCACGCAGTCCTCGCCCTCGCCCTCCCGGCGCTCCGGCTCCTCGATGTTCTCGCGCGGGCCGGTCTCGGCGCGGACCTCGTCGTACCGCTTGGTGCCGAGGAAGGAGACGGTCACGGAGGTGTCGGTGGCCTCGGCGACGACGTAGATGGCGTTGCCCGAGTCGTTCACCCAGCGCAGGTCCAGGCTGCCCCAGGCGACGGTGGCCTCCCGGCCCTCCGGGTACCGCTCGATGTAGAACGAGTGCGCTCCGTACTCGACGGGGTCGACGCCCGCGAAGAACACCGCGTTGAACATGGTGGTGGCCACCGCCGAGACGCCGCCGCCCGGCGCCTGCTGGTAGGTGTCGTCGAGGATGATGATGCCGTCGACGAAGCCGTTCTCCTCGGTGCGCTCCCCGACCGTCCCGTTGAAGCTCCACTCCTCGCCGGGCAGCACCACCGAGCCGTTGATCAGCTCGGCGGCCCGGCCGATGTTGGTGGTGCGGTAGGGGGCGGGGTCGAAGTTCACCGTGAAGCTGGACATCTGCTCCACGATCCCGAGGTCCCGGTAGTTGTCGGCGGTCAGCTCGGGCTCGACCTCCTCGGTCTCCACGGCGGCGGTGCGGGCGGCCTCGCCGCGCCCGGTCAGCAGCGGCAGCACCGTCTCGCCGAGCCCGTCGGTGACCACGCGGGTGCCCGGGGCGCCGTCGGAGGCGGCGACCACCTCGGCGCCCTCCAGGCGCAGCGTGGCGTCCGTGGGCTCGGTGCCCGCCTCCTCGAACGCGTCGGCCAGCCGCTCGTCCCCGGCCAGGCCCTCGCCGTCCAGCTCAGGTTCGAGCCGGCCCCCGTCGTCGGCGGTCATGGTCAGGTGGTCGCCGACGACCTCGGGCGGGAGCGTGATCCGCTCCTCGCCCGCCGTCAGCACCACCGGTCCCGACATGGCGGGCTCGGCGAACTCCGACACGGCCCGCTCGACGTCGTCCTCGCCGGTGACGGGCTCGGCCTGGCGCACCGGCAGCGTCAGCGGCCCGCCGTCCGCGAGGAAGCCCTCGCGCAGCAGGTCGAGGGAGTCGTTCACCTCCAGCTCGGCGCCGGGGCGCGGCTCGGTGACGGAGACCTCGCCGTCGTCGAACGCCACCGCGCCCTCCCGGACGGTGGTGGCGGACTCCTCGGCCAGCGCGGTCAGCTCGGAGCGGCCGGCCTCCTCGTCCTGCCGCACCACCGGCTCCAGCTCGCCGCCGCCCGCGCCGAAGAGGCTGCCGAAGAATCCGGGCTCGTCGGCCTTGTCGACGGTGGCCTCGATGTCGATGGTCAGCCCGGCCTCGACGGGGTCCAGCTCGTGGACGTCCTCGCCGTCCTCGCCGATCACCACCTCGATCGGCTCGGTCCTGGTCCAGGCCAGCTCGGCGGTGAGCTTGTCGCGCGCCTCCTCGGCGGACAGGCCGCCGATGTCGACGCCCTGGACGGTGGTCCCGTCCGCGATCTCGCCGCCGACGAGCAGCGAGCCGATCAGATACAGTCCGCCGAGGCTCAGCATGGCCCCGCCCGCGAGCACGGCGGGGCGCCGGGTGACGGCGGCGTGGTGGCGCGGTATGTGCGGCGGCTCGGCCGGAGGCGGCGAATAGGCGGCCACGGGGCTCCCTCGGAAAGACGGCGCGGGATGCGCGCGAGGACGAGTCGAGACTAACCAACTGCGAGCGTCGCACGGAAATGCGACGTTTGGGCGACATAGACGTACGATGAACGGGAAAAGCGGCATATCTCACTAAGTGGACGATCTGTGGGTGCGGCATGAGCGAACGGAAGGGTGCGCCGACCGCCGTACCGCTGCCGGAGGACTGGCCGGCCACCCCGGGCACCTGCCTCGCGCTGAACAGGGCGGGCACCTTCGACTGGGATCTCGACAGCGGCCTGCTCCACGTCGACGACTCCGCCCTCGCGGTCCTCGGCCTGCCCCCCGAGGAGTACGACTCCCGGCCGGAGACCCTCTCCGCCCACCTCCCCGACGACGAGGCGGCCCGCCTCGACGCGGTGCTGAACCGGGCGCTCGGCGACGGCAGCGAGGCGTGCGGCACGTACTTCCGGGTCCGCCACCGCGACGGCCGGCTCCGGTGGGCCCACACCGAGGCCCGCATCCGGCGCGACGCCGAGGGCCGGCCGCGGCGGGTCCTGGGCGTGATGCGGGACGCGGAGGCCGAGCTGGCGGAGGCCGCCGACCGCGACGTGTTCGACGAGGAGCGCCGCCGCCGGGCGACGCTGGTGGAGACGACCTCCAGCGCCCTGGCCGAGGCCAGGACCGTGCCCGAGGTCGCGGACGCGCTGGCCCGGCTGAGCGGGTTGCGCAGGCTCGGCGTCGTCGAGGTGATGGTCGGGCTGGTGGAGACCGGGCGCATCCACACGATCTCCGGGACCCGCACCGAGCACCGCGTCCCCGACCTGGAGTACACGCGGATCGACGAGCGGCTCCCGATGAGCGAGGCCGTGCGGACCGGGCGCCCGTGCTTCATCACCTCGCGCGAGGAGTTCGCCGCGCGCTTCCCCGCGCTGTGGCGCCACGTCGCCCACCGGAACGTGACCGCCGCCGCCTATCTGCCGCTCACCACGCACGGCGCGCCGCTGGGCGGGCTGGGCCTGCTGTACCGGCGCAAGGCCGAGTTCTCCCGCGAGGAGCGGGACCTGCTCTCGGCGCTCGGCACCGGCGTCTCCCAGAGCCTGCAGCGGGCCACGCTGATGGAGCAGGAGCACGACCTGGCCGAGAACCTCCAGCAGGCCATGCTCCCGCGCCGGGTGCCGCACGTGCCGGGCGCCGAGATCGCCGTCCGGTACCGCTCGGCCCGGCTCGGCCGGGACATCGGCGGCGACTGGTACGACGTGATCCGGCTGCCGGGCGGCGGGGTGGCGGCGGTCATCGGCGATGTCCAGGGCCACGACACGCACGCCACCACCGTCATGGGCCAGCTCCGGATCGTGCTGCGCGCCTACGCCGCAGAGGGCCACGCGGCCGACGCGGTCATGGCGCACGCCTCGGCGTTCCTGAGCGACCTGGACACCGAGCGGTTCGCCACCTGCCTGTACGCCGAGCACGACCCGGCGACGGGCCGGCTGCGGATCGTGCGGGCGGGCCACCTGCCGCCGCTGGTCCGCGCGCCCGGCGAGGCCAGCCGGCTGCTGGACGTGGACGGCACGCTGCCCCTCGGGCTCGCGGGGGCGGCCCGGGCGGACTACCCCGTTTCCGAGCTGGCGCTGGGACCGGGGGAGACGCTGCTGATGTGCACCGACGGCCTCATCGAGCGGCCCGGCTGGGACCCCGACGAGGGCATGCGGCTACTGGCCGAGATGCTGGGCAACGGGCCGGAGGACCTGGAGAGCCTGGCCGACTGGATGTCCGAGGTGCGCGGTCCAGGGCCCGACGAGGACGACATGGCGCTGGTCCTGCTCCGCCGGGTCCGCGCCGGGGCCCCGGCGGAGGCGGCCGGGCGTCAGGGCCGCAGCTCGGCCCACACCGTGCAGCCCGCGTTCTGATCGGGACACAGCACGCCCCACCGGGCCGCCAGCGCGTCCAGCAGCATCAGGCCGCGGCCGTTCTCGGCGTCGGCGCTCGGCCGGCGCGGCGCCGCCCGCCGGTCGAGGCCGCAGCCCTCGTCGGCCACCTCGATGCGCAGCCGGTCCAGGCGGGGAGTGGCCTCCAGACGACAGGTGACCATGTGACTGTCCGTGTGCAGAATCGCGTTGGTGACCAGCTCCGAGATCACTAGCCGGGCGGTGTCCCTGGTCTCCTGGGGCAGTCCCCAGTGATCGAGTCGCCGGTCGACGCGGCTCCGGGCGGTCGCCACGGATTCCGCGAGCGCCGGGAGGGCGAAGCGCTCACCCTGTCTGGGGGTCCGCGCCGCGGGGGCCGGTGCGGGACGGGTGAGCGGCGTCGTGCCGTGAAGCGGGAACACGGGCATGGTCGCCTTCCGGGGTGCCGAGGGCATGGGGGTGGACCGGGTCGCTCGTCAACTATGCGCACGCATGTGCGCATAACGCAAGCGGAGTTCTGCAATTCGCAAAAAGACAAATGACCTTTGTCGTTGCCGCTACCCCGTGTGGCAGACTGCTGCCAGGAGTTGGCGGTCACCAACTCGGTTGTGAGGGAGGCGGCGTGGCAGAGGCACGGTCGGGGCCGACCGTGGGACAGATCGTCCTCGGGCTGCGCCTGCGCGACTTGCGCGAACGGGCCGGTTGTTCCTTCGCCGACGCGGCGCAGGCGCTGAGCGTGAACACCACGACGGTGCGCCGCATGGAGAAGGCCGAGGTCGGTCTCAAACCGCTCTACGTGAAGGCCCTGCTGGAGCGTTACGGCGTGCCGCGCGCCGAGGCCGACTCGTTCCTGCTGCTGGTCAACGAGGCCAACCGGCCCGGCTGGTGGCACCGCTTCCGCGACGTGCTCCCCGACTGGTTCGGCCTCTACGTGAGCCTGGAGGGCGAGGCCAGCCTCATCAGGGCGTACGAACCCCACTGCGTGCCGGGCCTGTTGCAGACCGAGGACTACGCGCGGGCCCTGCTGCGCACCGGATTCCCCAACGCCCCACAGGAGGAGATCGCGCGCCGCGTCGCCCTGCGCATGGAGCGTCAGGAGTTGCTCTCCCGGTCGCGGGCGCCCCTGCTGTGGGCGGTGATCGAGGAGGGGGTGCTGCGCCGGCGGGTCGGCGGACCGGCCGTCATGCGGGCGCAGATCGACCGGCTGATCGAGGCGACGTCGCTGCCCAACGTCACGCTGCAGATCATGCCGTTCAGCGCCGGTCCGCATCCCGGCATGTTCGGGCCGTTCCAGCTCTTCCGGTTCGAGATCCCGGAGCTGCCCGACATCATCTACGCCGAGAGCCTGACCGGCGCGGTCTACCTCGACGAGCGGCCCGACACCGTGGCCTATCTGGAGGTCCTGGACCGCATGGGTGCGCAGGCCGCACCGGTTCACGACACCGAGGCGGTCCTCGGTGCGATTCGCAAGGAGCTCTGACCCGCATGAGAGACGACATATACAACGGCATGCCGGCCAGGAACCTCGGCAGCGAGGGCTGGCTGAAGCCGTGGAGCGGTACCAACGGCGGCAACTGCGTCGAGGCCCTGAAGCTGGCGGACGGCCGGGTCGCGCTGCGCCAGTCGACCGACCCCGACGGGCCCGCGCTGATCTACACGCAGTCGGAGATCGAGTCGTTCATCCGCGGGGCCAAGCGCGGCGAGGCGGACTTCCTGCTCGCCTGAGCCCGCCGACGCGAAGGCCCCCGGACCGCCGGCCGACCGCCCGCGGACCCGGGGGCCTCGTCCTTTCCGGCGTCCTGTCCGGCGTCCGGCCCGGGCCGCCGCCTCAGGCCCGGGTGCGCAGGGCGGTCTCCTTCACGAGAAGCGTGATCAGCAGGGCCAGCGCAGCGACGGGCGCGGCGTACAGGAAGAGATCCGCGATGCCGTGCCCGTACGCGTCCTCCACCACCGTGCGCAGCGGCGCGGGCAGCGCGCCCACGTCCGGGATGCCCCGCCCGGCGGCGTCCCCGGACGCGGCTCCGGCGCCGGGGGCCGCCGGGCCCAGCCCGGCCGTCCCCTCCCGGGTGTAGCCGCCGACGCGCACGGCGAGCACCGCGCCGAGCACCGAGACGCCGACCGCGCCGCCCAGCGAGCGGGCGAACGCGACCACCGAGCTGGCCGCGCCCAGGTCCCGCGCCTCCACCACGTTCTGCGTGGCCAGCACCAGGTTCTGCAGCAGCATCCCGACCCCGGCGCCCAGCAGCCCCATGGCGAGCGCGATCCGCCCGTACGGGGTGTCGTACCGCATCGTGCCCAGCAGCACCGCCCCGGCGGTGAGGAACGCGCCGCCGATGACCAGCCAGTGCTTCCAGCGCCCGGTGCGGGTGATGAGCTGCCCGGAGACGGTGGAGGACAGGAACATGCCGCCGATGAACGGGATCGTCATGATCCCCGCCATGGTGGCGCTCTGGCCGCGCGCGAGCTGGAAGAACTGGCTGAAGAACACGGTGCCGCTGAGCATCAGCACGCCGACGAGCAGCGAGGCGAGCGAGGTGAGGGCGATCGTGCGGTCGCGGAACAGCCGCAGCGGGATGACCGGGTCGCTCGCCCGCGCCTCGTTGAGCAGGAACAGCGCGCCCAGCGCGACCGCGCCGCCGGTCATGGCGGCGGTCTGCCAGGACAGCCACGGGAAGCGGTCGCCCGCCAGCGTCACCCAGATCAGCAGCAGCGAGATGGCGGCGCTGATCAGCAGCGCCCCGGCCCAGTCGATCCGCACCGCGTGCCGGGTGACCGGCAGTCGCAGGGTGCGCTGGAGCACGACCAGGGCGGCGAGCGCCACCGGGACCCCGATCAGGAAGCACCAGCGCCAGCCCAGCCACGGCGTGTCGGTGATGACACCGCCGACCAGCGGCCCGCTGACGGTCGCCAGGGCGAACGTCGCCCCCAGGTAGCCGCTGTACCGGCCGCGTTCGCGCGGCGGGATCATGGCGGCCAGGATGATCTGCGACAGGCCGACCAGGCCGCCGACCCCGACGCCCTGCACGACGCGGACCGCGATCAGCATCGCGGGGCTCTGCGAGAGCCCGGCGACCACCGAGCCGGCGGCGTAGATCCCCAGCGCCGCCTGGATGAGCACCTTCTTGCTGAAGAGATCGGCCAGCTTCCCCCACAGCGGCATCGAGGCCGTCATGGCCAGCAGCGTCGCGGTGACGACCCAGGTGTACGCCGACTGGCCGCCGCCCAGGTCCCCGATGATCCGGGGCAGCGCGGTGGTGACGATGGTGGAGGAGAGGATGGCGGCGAACATGCCGAGCAGCAGCCCGGACAGCGCCCGCATGATCTCCGGGTGCGTCATCGCGGGCGGCGCGGCGGGCGGAACGCCGGGCGGGTGCGTCGGCCGGCGGCGTATCGGGGCGGGCGTCTCGGTGCTCCGGCTGGTAGGCAAACGGGTTCCCTGTCGGGTGACGTGCTGCTGCGCTGGGGGATCTCCCGGTCCGACGATACGATGAAGTTGCTTAGTACACGTAACGAGGTGGCGAAATCTTTACCGCTACCAGGGGATCGGCTCCCGGTCGCGGAAGAAACCGCCGGTCGGACCGCCGTCCGGGAGCGTGGCCAGCCACACGGCCGTGTCCGCCCCCTGCGCCGGGGTCCTGGGGGCCGCCGGACCGCCCATGTCGGTGGCCACCCAGCCCGGACACACCGCGTTCACCAGCACCCGGCCGCCCGACTCCGCCGCGACCGTCTTGGTCAGCGCGTTCATCCCGGCCTTCGCCACCCCGTACGCGCCCGGCCCCGGCACCCGGTCGCCGCTGATCGCGCCGCTGCCGGAGGAGACGTTCACCACGCGCCCCCAGCCGCGCCGCCGCATCCCGGGCACGAACGCCCGGCACGTGCGCCACGCCCCCAGCACGTGGATCGCCAGCGTCCCGGCCATCACCTCCTCGTCCACCGACAGCAGCGGCTCGACCGGGTAGTTCCCCGCGTTGTTCACCAGCACGTCCACCGTGACGCCCCGCGCGGCCAGCCGCCCGGCGAGCGCCGTCACCGAGGCCGCGTCCGCCACGTCCAGGTGCTCCGCCTCCACCGTCCCGCCCGTTTCACGCGCCAGCCGTTCCGCCGCCGCCCGCCCGGCGTCCGGGTGCCGCGCCGTCGCCAGCACCCGCGCCCCGCGCTCGGCGAGGCCGCGGGCGATCTCGAAGCCGATGCCGCGGTTCGCCCCCGTCACCAGGGCCCACCGGCCCGCCACATCCGCCGCTTCCTCCGCCGCCATGTCCGTCCCTTCCCGTCCCTCCGGCGTCCCGCGGGCCGCCACCGGGCACGCTTCCCGGCCCCCCGATTCTTCCCCGCCGCGCCCACGGCCCTCGCGAGCGGCGCGGGCGGCCGGGCGCCGGGCGGCTGCCCGCCGCCCGGGCCGGAGGCGGCGGGCCGTCTCGCGCCGGCGGTCGGCCAGGTCTTCGCCGGTCACCTGGTCACCGCCGCCGCGGCGTGCCGGCTCGGCACGGTGCGACGGACGGCGACGTCCTGCCCGCTCACGGGCGGTTCGCCGTCCCCGTCCCGTCCGCGCTGGTGCCGTGCGCCCCCGGCCTGCCGGGGCTTCCGCAGGAGGGACGTCCTCCCCGACGCCGGAACTCCCTAGCGGCGGACCGTGCGTGCGGCCATCAGGTCGGTGAACAGCTCGGTCCACCGCTCGCGGATCGCCTCCGGCGCGTACGCCTGCACGGTGGCCAGCGCCGCGTCACCCATCTCGGCGCGCAGGGCCTCGTCGGCCATCAGCCGGCGCATGGCGGCGGCCAGCCCGTCCACGTCCTCCGGGGGCACCAGCAGCCCCTCCTTGCCGTGGGTGAGCACGTCCGCGGGCCCGGTCGGGCAGTCGAAGCTCACCACGGGCAGCCCGTGCGACATCGCCTCCAGCAGCACCATCGGCAGCCCCTCGTGCCGCGAACTCAGCACGAACATCGACGCCTTGGCCATCTCGTCGTCCAGCCGGTCGGTGCTGCCCATCAACAGGACGTGGTTGTAGAGGTGGTGTTTGTCGATGAGCCGGCGGAGCTGCCGGTGCTTGTCCCCGGCGCCGAAAATCCGCAACTGCCAGTCGGGGAACTCCTCGACCGTCCGCGCGAACGCGGGGATCAGCAGATCGAACCCCTTCTGCCAGCGGAGCCGTCCGGCCGCGATGGCGATCCTGCTCGCGCAGGTCGACGGCTTCTGGTCCAGGGAGTGCACGGCGTTGGGGATCCGGACGACGCGGATGCCGGACATCCGGCGCACGTACTCCTCGCGGTCGCGGCTCGTCAGCACGGCGATCGCGTCCAGGCGCGGGTACCAGCGGACGATGGCGGCCCGCAGGTCCGGCTGGTGCGCCGAGAGGTTCACGTGCTCCTGGCCGACCCGGATCACCCCGCCGGTGGCGAACTCGGCGGCCAGGAGGTTCAGCGCGGGCCGGGTGGTGACCAGCACGCCGTCCCGCAGGCCGCCCAGCCAGCCGATGAGGGTCTCCTCGATCCGCCGGTTCATCGCCTTGTGCCCGGCCTCGCTGCGCGGGATGTGCCGGGGCGGCCGACCGGCCGCCCGGTCCGCCCGCCACGCCCGGTACCGGTCCA
Source organism: Streptomyces sp. URMC 129 (assembly GCF_051386415.1). NCBI lineage: Bacteria > Bacillati > Actinomycetota > Actinomycetes > Kitasatosporales > Streptomycetaceae > Streptomyces > Streptomyces sp. URMC 129. Next base: position 1,963 of record NZ_JBPQTQ010000080.1, on the reverse strand, counting down.
GCGGCCCGTGCGGCCCGGCCGGGTGCTGCCGGGCCGAACGGCGCAGGTCGGTGAGGGCGCTCAGCCGCACCCGGGGATCGACGGCGAAGTGCGGCTCGTCCCGGCGCCGCAGGACGCTCACCACCTCGACGTCGTGCCCGGCCCCGGCCATCGTGTTGGCCTGGGTGAGCACCGTCCTGATGGTGCCGCCCATGCCGTACGCGTGCAGCAGCAGATAGCGAATCTTCATGGGCCCGGCCTCACTTGACTCTCACTTCGACGGAGAGGTTGTCCTTGAGCGTGTAGTACGGCTTCACCAGCACGCGGCGCGATCCGGTGACGGGCTGTCCGGGGAAGACCATGATCCGCTTCTTGCCCCTGATGTCGTCCAGCAGCCGCCCCACACGCAGCCGTGGCGCCGGGGCGGACGGATCCGGGACGAGGTAGGCGTCCCAGTAGGCGGGGAGCGCGATGCCCTCGGGCGCGAGATCGTCCACGGGCAGCGAGACGTCGAACGCGGATCCGTCCAGCGCGGTGGGGTAATGCAGGCACCGCCCGTCGCCCTCCCTCAGCTCCAGCCGCAGCGCCCACGCGCCGCCTGCCGCGGCGCCGCCCGGTGCCGCGTCGTGGCCGTGGAGGCGGCCGACCAGCCGCAGCCGGCCGTCGCGCGGCCAGACCTGTTCCAGCTCTGCGTGTCCGTTCACGGCGTGTATCCCCAGGCGGCGGCGAGGGGGCGCAGGGCGTCCGGCACCTCGTCGGGCGCGGGCAGCGCGCGCCCCGGCTGGACCCGCCCGGAGCGGATCTTCTCCTTCCAGTCGCCCAGCCCCTTGGCCACGACCCCGGGGTCGTGCTCGCCGTACTCCAGCATCGCGGGCTCCCATTCGACCTCGAGGTAGGAACAGATGCCCTTCAGCGCGGTCGCCGGGTCGTCCGTCAGCTCCTCGTACCGGACGGTGTGCCCGGTCAGGCCGTTCCGGGCGCGCTCCACGGCGTTCATGAAGCGCAGCGCGTCGAGCGCCGCCTCCTCCGGGCCGCGCCGCCCCGGGTCGGCCTCGTGCCAGGAACGGGCGACGGAGGCCGGGTGCCGCAGGAGGAAGAGGAACCGCGCGTCCGGCCAGCAGGCGGCCAGGCGCTTGTGGGCGAAGGCGTTGCCGGGGGTCTTCTCGACGATGAACGACTTCCCGGACTTCGTCAGCTCCCGGTGCATCAGCCGGTCCCACAGCAGATGTTCGGCGTCGCCGCGGTCGAGACCGAGGGCGGCGAGGGACTTCTCCGCGAGGCCGGTGGCGAAATGGACTTCGAGGCGGCGGAAGTGCAGCTCGTGCGGGGCGTGGAGGCGCGAGTGCCCGTTGAGCATCATGCGCAGCAGCGTGGAGCCGGAACGGACGGGCGCGATGATGAACACCGGCCGCCGCAGCAGCCGGTCGACCCGCGGATCGCCCGGTGGCCGCACGACGGCGGCGGGCTGTGCCCGCCCCAGCGGCACCGGCCGGGCGGGCCGCGGCGCGGGGGCGGCGACGGGGACGGGGACGGCCCCGGGCCGGACCCGCCGGACCTGGAACCCGGTGGCGGAGCCGAGGGCGGCGTTGATTTTGTGCAGCAGTGTCATGGCGTACGAGGCTAAACATCGGTGAGGGGGCGAATTCACCGCTGTTCATGCCCCGGAAATACCGCCGGAGAGGATGTCGCGCCTGCCGGAAGGGGCTTCCGCAAATTCCGCGGGCCGAGCCGATTTCACTCGCCGGAGTGAAGCGGATTTCCCCACGAGCCGCCCGCCCGGGCGCGCGGCTCATTCACCGCGGCGGGCGTCCGCGCGGACGGTGGAGCCGCGTGAGAACGCGTCGCCCGCGGGCGCGCCTCCCGCGCCGCCTGCTTCCCCGGTCCGGTCCGGCAGGCGCGGGGGCCGTCGTCGCCTGCCGGTGGTGGCGGTGGACGCGTCCTGTCCGCCCCCGGGCAGGGCCTCGGGCGGGCCTGCCCCGGGGGC
>NZ_JBPQTQ010000079.1:0-28432 GCF_051386415.1 Streptomyces sp. URMC 129 | reverse complement strand
GGGCGGGGCGGCCTCCGCCGCCCCGCCCGGACCCGGCAGGCGGCGGGGGGCGGACGTTTGGCATCCTTGAACTCCCAGCTCCGGGGAGGCGACAGGGCGATGGACGCACTCGTGGTGGCCCAGCAGGCGGCGCCGTACATCACCGCGGCGGTGGGCGCGTACGGCACCGCCGCGCCGACCCGGGCGGCCGACGCCGGTGTCGACTCCACCGTCTCGGTCGGACAGCGCCTCCTGCGGCGCATCCGGCACCGGGAGGAGAGCCGGGACGGCATCGAGGAGGCCGTCCGCGACCTCGCCGAGGCCCCGGAGGACGAGGACTTCCAGGCCGTGCTGCGCGCCCGCGTCCGGCGCGCCCTGCTCGACGATCCCGAACTCACCGCCGACCTGGCCCGGTTGCTGCCCCCGGCGGCCGGCGGGACGGCGTTCATCGCCACCGGCGCCGGAGCCGTCGCCGTCCAGGAGAACTCCGGGATCATCAGCACCGGCGACCAGAGCACCATCACGCGGCGATGACCGAGGCGTCGGGAGCCGGAGCCGTCGCCGTCGGCCTCAACCGCGGCATCGTCAGCACGGGCGACGGCGCCACCATCCACCACCGCGCCGTCCACCTGCCGGGCGAGGCGGTCCGCCCGCCCGCCGGGGTGCAGGCGCCGCCCGGCCTCACCAACCTGCCCGCCCCCGGCAGCGCCGTCTTCGTCGGCCGCGAGGAGGACATGGCCCGCCTCGCCGCGACGCTGGACGACGGCCCCGCGGCCTCCGCGGTGCTGCACGGCCTCGGCGGCGTCGGCAAGAGCACCCTCGCGCTCCAGTACGCCCACCTGCACCGGGACCGCTACAACCCCATCTGGTGGATCCCCGCCGAGACCCCCGACGGCATCGTCCTCGCCCTCGCGGACCTCGCCGCGCACCTCAACCCGTACGGCGCCCTCGCCGCCGCGGCGAGCAGCGAGGGCGCGGCCTGGGCGACGACCTGGCTCCAGACCCACCACGGCTGGCTCCTCGTCTTCGACAACGCCGAGGCCCCCGGCGACCTCGCCCCCGTCCTCGGCCCCCTGGGCACCGGCCGCCACCTCATCACCAGCCGCCGCGCCACCGGGTGGCACCACCTGGCCCGCACCCAGCGGCTCGACACCCTCGACCCCGAGATCGCGATCGACCTGCTCATGAACATCAGCGGCGGCGGCCACGCCGGCGACGGGGCCTGGGCGGAGCTGGCGGCCGAGCTGGGCCACCTCCCGCTCGCCCTCGAACAGGCCGCCTCCTACATCCAGCACACCGCCCTCACCCCGGCCGCCTACCTGGACCGGCTGCGCCGCTTCCCGGCCCGCATGTTCGCCGCCGCGCCCGACGGCCAGCAGCGCACCGTCGCCCGCGTCTGGCGGCTCTCGCTGGGCGCCGTCGCCGCCCGGCAGCCGCTCGCCCTCGACATCCTGCGGACGTTCGCCTGGCTCGCCCCGGACGACGTGCCGCGCGACCTGGCCTACGCGCTGGCCGACGACCCCCTCGCCGTGGACGAGGCGCTGGCGGCGCTGGCCGCGTACAGCCTGATCACCCTCACGCCCGAGACGTTCGCGATCCACCGCCTCGTCCAGGCCGTCGTCCGCGCCGACGGCCCGCCGGAGGCGACCGCGCACGCGCGGCGGCAGGCCATCGTGCTGCTGGGCGCGGCCCTGCCGGGCGACCCGCTGTTCAACGCGGCCGGCCGGCCGCGCTGGCGCGCCCTGCTCCCGCACGTCGAGGCGCTGCTGGGGCTGCTGGACCCGGCCGAGGACGGCGAGTGGACCGAGGGCATCCTGCTGGCCACCGCGACGTTCCTCCTCCAGGAGGGGCGCCCGGAGCGGGCCACGGAGTTCGCCGAGCGCTCGGTGACCGCCTCCGAGCGCCTCAGCGGCCCGGACCACCCGCGCACGCTCGCCTCGCGCAGCGTCCTGGCCAGCGTCTACCGGGAGAAGGGCGACCTGGCCGCCGCGTCACCGCTGCACGTCCGCAACCTGGCCGACTGCGAACGCGTCCTGGGCCCCGACCACCCCGACACCCTCGCGGCCCGCGGCAACCTGGCCTACCTCCACGGCCTGACCGGCGACCTGGCCCGCGCCACCGAGCTGCACGAGCGGAACCTCGCCGCCTACGAACGCACCCTCGGCCCGGACCACCCGCACACCCTGGTCTGCCGGAGCAACCTGGCCAGCGCCTACCGCTCGGCCGGCGACCCGGCCGCCGCGCTCCCGCTCCACGAGCGGAACCTCACCGAGTACGAACGGGTCTTCGGCCCCGACCACCCCGAGACGATCACCGCCCGCAGCAACCTGGCCTACGCCTGCCAGCTGACGGGCGACCTCCCGCGCGCGATCCGCCTCCACGAACAGACCCTGACCGCCCGCGAACACCTCCTGGGCCCCGACCACCCCCACACCACCCTGGCCCGCACCCTCCTGACCAACGCCCGCGCTGCCCTCCGGGACGCCTGACGCGTGGCGCTAAGCTGACCGCCCGACAGATCCGCGTGACCGGCGGAGTGGCCCACGATGAACCAGTCCTCCTCGCCCTTACCCGAGCCGCGCCCGGGCACGTCCACGACGGGCGCGCGTTCCCCCGCCGTGGGACAGAATCACGGCCTCGTCGTCACGGGTGACGTGCACGTCACCGTCGCCCGGCGGGTATCCCGTACCAAGCGGCTCGGCACGGGAGTGGCCGTGGTGCCGACGGCTCTTCTGCTCACCGTCGCCCTGCTCCGTTGCTCGGGAACCGGCGACGAGGGATCGCCGCCGGTCCAGGCACCCGCCACCGACCAGGCGGGCACCTACGTGCTGAAGGAGTCCAACAACCCGTTCACGTCGGACAACGACAAGCTCGACATCGACACCGGCCTTCCGGGACACGGATCGCAGCCCCAGATCCGCCCGAACGCGGGCGGCCTGGCGGACCTCATCATGGAACCCGAGCGCCTGCACACCCCCGACGACGAGCCACGCCTCATGCTGACGACCGGTTCCCCGACCGACCTGGCGGCCTGCGACGCGGCCCTGTCGGCCACCCCGGCGAACGCGCGGGGCAGCATCCCCCACCACGAACTGACCTCCGGCGCGGTGCTGTGCGTACGAACGGACCTGGGCCTCACCGCGACCGTCGAGATACAGGACTTCACCCCCGCCTACCCCGCCTCCCTCACGATCGTGGTGCGCACCCCCGACGACTAGCGCCACCCCCCGGCGAGCGCGTTCGGACGGCGAGGCAGGTCATGGCCAACGGATCCCTCCACACCGGCCACCACGGCAGGCCCAGCGGATAAAATGACGGGCCACCAGGTCGTGGCGGGGAGGAGAAGGCCCGTGCTGCAGGACGCCGCTCACCTCACGCAGGAGCTGACGCCGTACGTCACCGCCGCCATCGGCGCCTACGGAACGGCCGTGCTGACCCGGGTCGGGGAGGACAACGCCGATGTCGGCCTGTCCTTCGGCCGCCGCGTGCTGCGCCGCCTGACCGGCCGCGCCGACAGCGACGGGGGAGAGGAGGAGCCGACCGCCGACCAGGACGCCCTGGTCCGCACCGTCGGCGAGCTGGCCCGGGTCCCGGACGACCGGGACGTGCAGGGCATGCTGCGCGTGCAGATACGCCGCCTGCTCACCGACCACCCCGACCTCGCCGCCGAGATCGCCGGGTGGCCGCGCCCCCAGGCCCCCGGTCCGGTGACGATCACCGCCTCGGGCCCGGGCTCGGTCGCCCTGCACACCAACTACGGCACGATCCACACCGGCGACACCACCCCCGGCCCCCGCCCATGACCCGGCCGCCGGCACCGCCGTCGACGGAGATCGCCGCCGACCAGGGCTCGGTCGCCCTCCACAGCAACTACGGCACCGTCCACGTCGGCAACGCGACCACCGCGCCGGTGATCCTGCCGCCCCCGGCGCAGGTGGCGCCCCCGGCGGGACTGCACAACCTGGCGCCGCTGGCTCCCGGCGCGGTGCTGGGCCGTCACCACGAAACGGTCCGCCTGGAGCGGACGCTGACAAGCCCCCCGACCGGCGGCCGGCAGGTGATCACGCAGGCGGTGACCGGTCTGGGCGGAGTGGGCAAGTCCACCCTGGCGCTGCACTACGCCCACACCCACCGGGAGCGTTTCACCACGGTGTGGTGGCTGGAGGCGGAGACGCCCGAGACCGTCGCCGCGTCACTGGCCGCCCTCGCCGCCCGCCTGACCCCCACGCTCGACACCACGACACTGCCCGCCGTCACCCTGGCGAACTGGGCGCTGGCCTGGCTGGAATCCCACCCGGGATGGCTGCTGATCCTCGACAACGCCACCGACCCGGATCACCTCGGCCCCTGCCTGCCGCGACTCCGCGGCGGCACGGCGCTGATCACGACCCGCCGCACCCACGGCTGGCAGCACCTGTCCCCGCACCCCCTCCATCTCGGCGTCCTCACCCCGGGCGCGGCGACCCGCCTCCTCCAGCGCGACAGCGGCCACCCCGGCTCCCGGCACAGACCGGCCGCCCAGGAACTCGCTGCGGAGCTGGGCCACCTCCCGCTCGCCCTCGAACACGCCGCCGCCCACATCCGCCGTACCCGCACCACACCGGCCGACTACCTGGCACGCTTCCGCGCCCAGCCGGGCAGGCTCCTGGAGACCCCCGGTCACGGCGACCCCCATGGCGACACCGTCGCCCGCACCTGGCGCATCACCCTCGACAGCCTCGCCGCGCACACCCCCCAGGCCGTCGATCTCCTGCGCGTCATGGCCTGGTACGCCCCGCACGAGATCCCCCGCGCCCTCCTCGCCCACGCGACCGACGATCCCGACAGGATCGATGACGCGCTGGCGCTGCTGGCCGACTCCAGCATGATCACCCTCGCCCCGGACACGGTCGCCGTCCACCGCCTCGTCCAGACCGTCGCCCGCACCCCCGCCCCGGACGGGGAGGACCCGCACCGTGGCACCGACGCCATCCACCGGGCCCGCGGCGCCGCTGACCAGGCCCTCCTCCAGGCCCTTCCCGAGGACCCGCAGGCCAACGTCCGGGGCTGGCCGACCTGGCGCGCCCTCCTGCCCCACATCGATGCCCTGATCACCCACACCCGCCCGGACCAGGACACCGACACGACGCTGAGCGTCGTGTCCCGGGCTGTGCTGTTCCTGCTCAGCCAGGGCCACCTTCCCCAGGGGACCGCCTACGCCCACCGTGCCCTGGCCACCGCGACCCGCCTCCACGGCGAGAGTCATCCCTCCGCGTTGACCTCTCGCAACAATCTCGCCAGCGCCTACCGGGCGGCCGGAGACCTGGGCCGGGCGGTCCCCCTGTTCGAGCGGACCCTCAGCGACCGGGAACGGCTCCTGGGCGAGGACCACCCCTCCACCCTGACCTCCCGGAACAATCTCGCCGAGGCCTACCGGGCGACCGGGGACCCGGGCCGGGCCGTCCCCCTGTACGAGCAGACCCTCAGTGCTTCCGTGCGGGTTCTGGGTGAGGACCACCCCTCCACCCTGATCTCCCGGAACAACCTGGCCCGCGCCTACCATGCTCTCGGGGATCCGGGCCGGGCCGTTTCCCAGTACGAGCAGACCCTCAGTGCTTCCGTGCGGGTTCTGGGTGAGGACCACCCCTCCACCCTGACCTCCCGGAACAACCTGGCCCGCGCCTACCAGGACCTCGGGGACCCGGGCCGGGCGGTCCCCCTGTTCGAGCGGACCCTCAGCGACCGGGAACGGGTCCTGGGTGAGGATCACCCTTCCACCTTGTTGTCCTGCAACAATCTCGCCGAGGCCTACCGGGCGACCGGGGATCCGGGCCGGGCCATCCCGCTGTACGAACGAGCCCTCCGGGGCTGCGACCGCGTCCTGGGCAGCGACCACCCCAGCACGAAGACCGTGCGGAGGAACCTGGCCGCCGCCCGCGCGCGCATGGCCGCCGGGTGCGACACGCGGGCGTGATCGGTTCGCTCAGGCCTCGGTCCGGGCCACGCCCACCGGGCAGGACAGGCCGGTGCCGCCCAGGCCGCAGTAGCCGGCCGGGTTCTTGTCCAGGTACTGCTGGTGGTAGCCCTCCGCCGGGTAGAACGGGCGCGGGCCGGCGGGAAGGATCTCCGTGGTGATCCCGCCGTAGCCGGAGGCCGCCAGGACGTCCTGGTACGCCGCGCGGGAGGCTTCCGCCGTCGCGTGCTGGGCGGGGGAGTGGGTGTGGATCGCCGAGCGGTACTGGGTGCCGACGTCGTTGCCCTGGCGGAAGCCCTGGGTCGGGTCGTGGGACTCCCAGAAGATCTTGAGCAGGTCCTCGTAGCTCACCCGCGCCGGGTCGAAGACGACGCGGACGCCCTCGGTGTGGCCGGTCATGCCGGAACAGACCTCTTCGTAGGTCGGGTGGGGCGTGATGCCGCCCTGGTAGCCGACGAGGGTGGTCCACACGCCCGGGGTGCGCCAGAACCGGCGCTCGGCGCCCCAGAAGCAGCCCAGGGCGAAGTCCGCCACCTCGAAGCCCTCGGGGTAGGGGCCGAGAAGCGGGGTGCCCAGAACGGTGTGCTTCGCGGGCACGTCGAACGGGAGCTCGGCACGGCCCGGCAGGGCTTCCTCCGGGGTGGGGAGGCGAGTCTTGAAGGCGTACAACATCGGTCTCGTCGTCCTTCCTCGGTCCGTCACTGTCCGGCGATCGCCATGGCGCGGTAGGCGGCGTACTCACCGGCCGGGTTCTCGCCGTCCACCCACGGGATCGCACCCACATAACCGTCGATCGCCCGCACCTGTTCCGCCGCCTCCGGGTACCGCTCCGCGCGCACCAGGAAACACAGCAGCAGATGCCGCACATGCGGCTCCACCGGGTGGCCGGGGCGCACGGTGTTGACGGCGAACTGCGCGGCCTCGATCGCGTCCCGGATCACCGCGCCCTGGTACATGCCGGGGGAGAGCTGCACGTCCGGCAGGTGGTCGTAGACCGCGAACAGCGGCAGCGCCGCCAGCAGGCTGCCCTCGGGGGCGGCGGCAGCGGCGGCCGTGGCGAACGCCTCGGCGTCGGCGCGCGAGCCGTGCCACTTCTCCGACAGGTACGGCAGCGCCGCCAGGTGCGCGCCCATGTGCCGGTCGTCGCGCTGGACGATCTTCTCCCACAGCGCGTCGAAGTCGGACCGCCGGTAGCTCAGCCCGCGCGCGATGAACAGCTCCGTGATGTACGGGACCGGGTCCGCCGGCGCCAGCCGGGCGGCCTCGCCGCACACCGTGCGGGCCTCCTCCAGGATGATCCGGTACTCCGCCGCGCCGGGGTCCGCCATCGCCTGCCACACCAGGAACTGCGCGTACACCTGCGCGCCGCCCGCGTCGTTCGGCTCGTCGGCGCGCCAGCGGCGCAGCCACCCCGCGTCGTGCCCGCCGGGCCGCGCGCCCGTCGCCCGCCAGTGCGCCAGCTCCATGGCCGCCGCCCCGGCCAGCGACTGCACGCGCTGCCAGCGCAGCTCGGTGTCGTCGGTGAGCGCCAGCAGCCGGCCCGCCGGGTGCCAGTCCTGGGTGCGCTGCGTCTCCTCCAGCGCCGCGACCAGCTCGGGATCGGGGCCGGGCAGCCGCACGTCGAGCTGGTCGACGGGGACCAGGCCGCCGGACGGCCGGTCGCCGTCCTTGCCGAGCGAGACGCCCTCCGGCGGCCCGCCCCGCACCCCGGTCCGCTCCTCGGCCGACGCGGCGGCGCGCTCGAACGCCTGTCGCTCCCTGCGCCGCCGCAGGGCGGGCAGCACCACCACCCCGAAGACGGTGGTCAGGGCGATCAGCAACCAAAGGGCTTCCATCGCGGCGCGGCTCCCCCTCATCCGACCTCATCCGATGTCTGTGAACACCTTATGACGCTTCGCGCGGCACTCGCGGACCGGCGACCGGTCGCCGGGGACGGCGACTACCGTGGTCGCATGAGTGAGCAGCACAGTCGTCAGCGTTTCGAGACCGTGGCCATTCACGCCGGGCAGGAGCCCGACGCGGTGACGGGCGCGGTGGTTCCGCCGATCCACCAGGTCTCCACGTTCAAGCAGGACGGCGTGGGGGGTCTGCGCGGCGGCTACGAGTACAGCCGGTCCGCCAACCCGACCCGCACGGCCCTGGAGGAGAACCTCGCCGCGCTGGAGGGCGGCACGCGCGGCCTGGCGTTCGCCTCCGGTCTTGCCGCCGAGGACTGCCTGCTGCGCACCGTGCTGCGGCCCGGCGACCATCTGGTGATCCCGGACGACGCCTACGGCGGCACGTTCCGCCTCATCACCAAGGTGGCCGAACGGTGGGGCGTGGCCTGGTCGGTGGCGAACACCTCGGACCCGGCGGCGGTGCGCGACGCGCTGCGCCCGGAGACGAAGCTGATCTGGGTGGAGACCCCGTCCAACCCGCTGCTGGGCATCACCGACATCGCCGTCGTCGCGGACCTCGCCCGGTCGGCCGGGGCCCGTCTGGTCGTGGACAACACCTTCGCCAGCCCCTACCTCCAGCAGCCGCTGGCCCTGGGCGCGGACGTGGTGGTGCACTCCACCACCAAGTACCTCGGCGGCCACTCCGACGTGGTGGGCGGCGCGCTCGTCACCTCGGACCCGGGGCTGGCCCAGGAACTGGCGTTCCACCAGAACGCGATGGGCGCGGTCGCGGGCCCGTTCGACTCCTGGCTGGTGCTGCGCGGCATCAAGACGCTCGCGGTGCGGATGGACCGGCACAGCGCGAACGCCGCCCGGATCGCCGGGGCGCTCGCGGCCCACCCGAGGGTGACGCGGGTGTACTACCCGGGGCTGCCCTCGCACCCGGGCCACGAGACGGCCGCCAAGCAGATGCGGGACTTCGGCGGGATGGTGTCCTTCCGGGTCGAGGGCGGGGAGGCCGCGGCGGTCGAGGTGTGCGACCGGGCGCGGCTGTTCATCCTCGGGGAGTCGCTCGGCGGCGTGGAGTCGCTGATCGAGCACCCGGGCCGGATGACGCACGCCTCGGCGGCCGGCTCCGCCCTGGAGGTGCCGGCCGACCTGGTGCGCCTCTCGGTCGGGATCGAAGCGGCGGAGGACCTGCTGGCCGACCTCAGCCAGGCTCTCGGCTGAGGCTCGCGGGAACGGCCGCCCCGCTCCCGGTCCCGGCCCCCGCTGCCGCGCCCGCCGGGTCGGCGCCCGCCGGGTCCCTCCGCGCCGGGTCCGTCCCCGCCGCCGCCCCGGGCGGGCTCGCGCCCGCCGCCGGGCCGGTCTGCATCCGGGAGATGGCCGAGTTGAAGCGGGTGAGGAGCGTGCAGAAGCTGTCGCGCTCCTCGTCCGTCCAGTCCGCGGTGAGCGCCGAGACGAGCCGGCGGCGCGAGGTGCGGACCTCTTCGAGGCGGTCGCTGCCGCGCGGCGAGAGCTGGAGCACGACCGCGCGGCCGTCCTCGGGGTCCGCGGTGCGGCTGACCAGGCCGGAGTCGACGAGCGGGGCGACCTGCCGGGTCACCGTCGAGGAGTCGATGCCCATCCCGGCGGCGAGGGCCTTGACACCCGTCGGGCCCTGCTGGTCGAGCCTGCTGAGCAGGAGGTAGGCGGCGCGGTCCATGGAGTTCCGGGCCGGGCCGAGGCCGCCGAGGCGGGTCTGCTCCGCCCGCCGGGCGAAGACCGCCACCTCGTGCTGGAGCGCGTCGAGGAGATCGGTTTCCTGGGCCGGGGCGGTGGCTTGGGTGGGTTCAGGCGTCATTTCCGGTCTGGGGGTCGGTGAGGGTGCGGGCGGGGGACGGTGACAGGGGGTGGCCCCCTGGTTGCGCCTCAGCGTACGCCGCCCGGCGGTGGCGCGGACGCGCATTGCGGGATCCCGTGCCCGCGCGCGATCTCCCGTGCACGACGGGCGCGCGTGGCAGGGGCGCGCGGCCGGGACCGCGCGCGCCGGGTGGATGCACGCCTGCGAGACTGGCGGCATGCCTGCCAACCACCGGCCCGGGCTGGACGATGTGCTCGCCGCCCAGAAGACGCTCTCCGGGATATCCCGGGTGACGGCCCTGGAGGGCAGCCGGTATCTCAGCCGCCTGGTCGGCGCCCCGGTCCGCCTCAAGTGCGAGAACCTCCAGCGCACCGGCTCGTTCAAGATCCGCGGCGCCTACACCCGCATCGCGGGGCTGACGGAGCCCGAGCGCGCACGCGGCGTCGTCGCGGCCAGCGCGGGGAACCACGCGCAGGGCGTCGCGCTCGCCGCCCACCTGCTGGGCGTGCGCTCCACCGTGTTCATGCCGGTCGGCGCCCCGTTGCCGAAGGTGGCCGCCACCCGCGAGTACGGCGCCGAGGTGCGGCTGCACGGGCAGGTGGTGGACGAGACGCTGGCCGCCGCCCGGGAGTACGCGGCGACGTCGGGGGCCGTGCTCATCCACCCCTTCGACCACCCGGACGTGGTGGCCGGGCAGGGCACGGTCGGGCTGGAGATCCTGGAGCAGTGCCCGGACGTCCGCACCGTCGTGGTGGGCATCGGCGGCGGCGGGCTGGCGGCGGGGGTGGCGGTGGCGGTGAAGTCGCTGCGGCCCGGGGTCAGGATCGTGGGGGTGCAGGCGGAGGGGTCCGCGGCGTATCCGCCGTCGCTGGCCGCGGGGCACCCGGTGACGCTGCCCGAGGTCTCCACGATGGCGGACGGGATGAAGGTCGGCCGCCCGGGGGACGTGCCGTTCCGCATCGTCCGGGAGCTGGTGGACGAGGTCAGGACCGTCTCGGAGGACGCGCTCTCGGCCGCGCTGCTGCTGTGCCTGGAGCGGGCCAAGATGGTGGTCGAGCCGGCCGGGGCGAGCCCGGTGGCGGCGCTGCTGACCGAGCCGGGGGCGTTCGAGGGGCCCGTGGTGGCGGTGCTGTCCGGGGGGAACGTCGATCCGGTGGTGCTGGAGCGCAGCCTGCGGCACGGTATGGCCGCGGCCGGTCGCTACCTGTCGCTGCGGCTGCGCCTGCCGGACCGGCCCGGAGTGCTGGCGGCGCTCCTGGGCGAGCTGTCGCGGGCTGACGCCAACGTGCTGGCCGTCAACCACTTCAGGACCGACCCGGGGCTGGGGGTGAGCGAGGCCGAGGTGGAGGTGCGGCTGGAGACGCTGGGGCCCGAGCACTGCGCGGAGGTCTCGGCGGCGCTGAGCGCGGCGGGCTACCGGATCCTCGGCTGAGGCCGCCGCCGCTGCCGCCCCTCGTCCGCCGCCTCCTTCACCCGGATGGACCTAACGCGATACATCGCGACAGCCTAGACTGATGGCCCCGGGGGTCCCACTCTGTAACCGCCGAAACTCGTCCGCCTTCCTGCCGACCATGGGAGATCGCATGCCAGGCGCCATCCACGCCCGAGGGCTCGTGAAGACCTTCGGCGACGTCAGGGCACTGGACGGCGTCGACATCGACGTGCCGGAGGGCACCGTGCTTGGCCTCCTCGGGCCGAACGGCGCGGGGAAGACGACCACCGTCCGTGTCCTGACGACCCTGATGCGGCCCGACGCGGGCAGGGCCGAGGTCGCCGGGCTCGACGTGCTGAAGTATCCCAACGAGGTGCGGCGCTGCATCGGTCTCTCCGGCCAGTTCGCGGCCGTCGACGAGCATCTCACCGGCCGGGAGAACCTTCAGATGGTCGGCCGTCTCTACCAGCTCTCCGCGCGCGACGCGAAGCGCCGGGCCGACGAGCTGCTGGAGCGGTTCAACCTCGCGGAGGCCGCCGACCGCACCGCCAAGACGTACTCGGGCGGCATGCGCCGCCGCCTCGACCTGGCCGCCGCGCTGATCATCAGCCCGCCCGTGATGTTCATGGACGAGCCGACCACCGGCCTCGACCCGATGAACCGGCAGGCCCTGTGGGAGGTCATCGAGGAGCTGGTGGCCGGCGGCGCCACGCTGCTGCTCACCACGCAGTATCTGGAGGAGGCCGACCGCCTGGCGGACACCATCGCCGTCGTCGACCACGGCCGGGTCATCGCGCGCGGTACGTCCGACGAGCTGAAGAGCCAGTCCGGTGGCGACGTGGTCGAGGTGGTGGTGCACGACCGGTCGCGCCTGGCCGAGGCCGAGCAGGTGCTGCGGCGCCTGGGCGACGGCGAGCCCACGCTGATCGAGCACACCCGCAAGCTCGGCGTCCCGGCCCCCGGTGGCGCCAGGACGCTGGCCGAGGTCATCCGGGAGCTGGACGCCCGCGGCATCGAGATGGACGACATCGGCCTGCGCCGCCCCACCCTGGACGACGTCTTCCTCTCCCTCACCGGCCACGCCGCCGGGACGGACGGGGCCTCCGGCGACCAGGCCCGGGACACCCGTACCCCGGCGCAGCACAATCCCAGGAAGCAGCAGCAGAGAGTGACGCGATGACCACCCCTTCGACCGCTCCGGGCCGGCCGTCCGGGCCCCGGCAGCCGTCCGGGCCCCGGCACGCGGCGCGCCCGGACGATCAGCGGATCGGCTTCCGCCAAGGCGTGCGCGACTCCATGATCGTCGCCAAGCGCAATCTGCTGCGGATGCTGCGCATCCCCGAGATCGTCATCTTCGGCATGATCCAGCCGATCATGTTCGTCGTCCTGTTCGCCTACGTCTTCGGCGGCTCCATCAACATCCCGGGGGCGGGTCTCGACCCCGAGGCATACCGGGAGTTCCTGATGGGCGGCATCTTCGCCCAGACCGTCACCTTCGCCACGGCGGGCGCGGGCGCGGGCATCGCCGAGGACATGCAGAAGGGCATCATCGACCGCTTCCGCTCCCTGCCGATGGCGCGCGGCGCGGTCCTGACCGGGCGCACCTTCGCCGATCTGGTGCAGACGGCCGTCACCCTGGTCGTCCTGGCCATCGTCGCCTTCGCGGTCGGCTGGCGCACGCACGAGGGGCTGGCCAACGCGCTGGCCGCGTTCGGGCTGCTGCTCCTCTTCGGCTACGCCTTCACCTGGATCGGCGCGCTGATCGGCCTGTCGGTCCGCTCGCCGGAGGCGGCCACCTCCGGCGGCCTGGTCTGGCTGTTCCCGCTGACGTTCATCTCCATAGCCTTCGTCCCCTCGGAGAACATGCCGGGCTGGCTCCAGCCCGTCGCCGAGTGGAATCCGTTCAGCGCCACGGTGCTGGCCGTCCGCGAGCTCTTCGGGAACCTGCCGGAGGGATATCTCGCGCCGGACGCCTGGCCCATGCAGCACCCGGTCCTGGCGTCCGCCCTGTGGTCGGTCGCGGTCATCGTGTTCTTCCGCAGGCAGGCCGTGCGGAAGTACCGGCAGGCCACCGGCTGACGGCCGGCCCGCGGCCGACCGCGGGCCGCGGAGGAGGCGGGCGCGCCCGCGCGGAAGCGCGGCCGGGCCCGGAGCGGACGGCCGGCCCGGCGCCCGGGCAAGGAGAGGGAGAGGCAGGCGCTAGGAGCGCGCGATGCCGCGCTCGCCGCCGTCCCCGGCGGTCCGCGCGGCGGCGCCCTGCTGCTCCTGGGCCTCCAGCACGCTGATCCTTCTCAGGTGCTTGCTCATCGACTTCAGCAGCAGCCAGACGCCCACGCCCAGCACCGCGAACACGATGAAGCCGAGCACACCGGGCGTCACCGTGTACTCGTTCAGCTCCTTGGCGGCAAGGGGTAGCAAGTCAGTCATCCCTCAATTCTGGCGGATGCCGGCGAACAGGTCGGACTCGGGGAGCGACGTGTCCACGCGGGAGCGGGCCAGCTCGTAGTCCTCGGTCGGCCAGACCTCCTGCTGGATCTCCATCGGCACCTTGAACCAGCCGCCGTCCGGGTCGATCTGGGTGGCGTGCGCGATCAGCGCCTTGTCCCGGACGGGGAAGAACTCCGCGCACGGCACCCGCGTGGTGAGCTGCCGGTCGGGCCAGTCGACCTCGTCCCAGCGCTTGAGCCACTCCCCGTACGGCGACTCCAGGCCCCGGTCCAGCATCGCCTGGTGCAGGGCCACGGTGCGCGGCCGGGAGAAGCCCTGGTTGTAGTAGAGCTTCAGCGGCTGCCACGGCTCGCCCGCCTCCGGGTAGCGCGCGTGGTCGCCCGCGGCCTCGAAGGCCACCATGGAGATCTTGTGGGTCATGATGTGGTCGGGGTGCGGGTACCCGCCGTTCTCGTCGTACGTGGTGATCACGTGCGGCCGGAACGACCGGATCAGCCGCACCAGCGGTTCGGCCGCGGTCTCCACGTCCTGCAGGGCGAAGCAGCCCTCGGGCAGCGGCGGCAGCGGGTCGCCCTCCGGCAGCCCCGAGTCCACGAAGCCCAGCCACTCCTGCCGCACGCCCAGGATCTCCCTGGCCTCGGCCATCTCCCTGGCCCGCACCTCGTGGATGTGCTCCTCGAGATAGGGGTCGCCCTGGAGCTTGGGGTTGAGGATCGAGCCCCGCTCCCCGCCCGTGCACGTCGCCACCAGGACGTCCACACCCTCAGACACGTATTTCGCCATGGTCGCGGCGCCCTTGCTGGACTCGTCGTCCGGGTGGGCGTGCACGGCCATGAGCCGAAGCTGCTCGGTCAACGCTCGGTCCTCGTCCTCGTCCTGCTGGTCCTGGTCGTCAAGGTCACTCGTCGGCGTGCGTCACACGCCTTCTATAGTGACTGATGGACCGCGGCCGCTATTCCGCGTTTCCGGAGTATCCGCGTTCCCGAGTTTCCCGAGTTCCGAGGACCGACCGCCATGGCCGACGCGCGCGCAGATCTGCCCGAGGGGCGATACGGCCGTTCCGGCACGGCCGACGCCCGCACCGACCGGCGGCTGAAGCTCACCGGAGCCGTGCTCGGGGTGGCGCTGGCCGGCTTCGTCGCCTGGGCCGGAGTGTCGTACATCGCGGACCAGAAGGTCACCGGCGAGCTGACCGGCTTCGAGGTGGTCTCGGACAGCGAGATCCAGGTCAACGTGGCCATCCGCAAGCCGTCGGACACCGACGGCGTCTGCACGGTGCGCGCCCAGGCGGAGGACGGGCTGGAGGTCGGCCGCGCCGATTTCCGCTTCGACGAGGACACGGGTAGTGTGCACCGGTCCGTCACCCTCAGGACTACGGAGCGTGCCACCGCCGCCGAGCTCATGGGCTGTACGGAGGCCACGTCCGCCGCGCCGTGAGTGGTGACGGGTTTGTGCATGGCAGCGGAGGGTAATTTCTCCGCACACATCGGTCGTCGTTGTTAGAGTCGATATTTCGATCGATGTCACGCCCGCCCAGGAGCGCACCGAGTCCGGGTCGGGCGCCTTGTTTTTGTTCCCCTCTCTCATGATCCGAGGAGCACCTGTGACGCAGACCAGCGACACTGTCACCTGGCTGACCCAGGAGGCGTATGACCAGCTCAAGGCCGAGCTGGATCACTTGTCGGGTCCCGCTCGCGTCGAGATCGCGAAGAAGATCGAGCAGGCGCGTGAAGAGGGCGACCTCAAGGAGAACGCCGGGTACCACGCGGCCAAGGAGGAGCAGGGCAAGATGGAGGCGCGCGTGCGCCAGCTCACCCAGCTCCTGGAGAGCGCGCAGGTCGGCGAGGCCCCCGCGGACACCGGCGTGGTGGCGCCCGGCATGGTCGTGACGATCGCCTTCGACGGCGACGCCGACGACACGATGACGTTCCTGCTGGCGTCGCGCGAGTTCGCCACCTCGGACATCGAGACCTACTCGCCGCAGTCCCCGCTGGGCAGCGGCGTGAACGGCAAGAAGGTCGGCGAGGAAGCCGAGTACACGCTGCCCAACGGCAGTGTCGCCCGCGTGAAGGTGCTGGAGGCCAAGCCGTACCAGGCGGCCTGAGCCCGCCGCGCGGTGCAGGATGGACTCATGGCCAACCGACTCGCCGCCGAGACCTCGCCCTATCTGCTTCAGCACGCGGACAACCCCGTCGAGTGGTGGCCGTGGCGCCCCGAGGCGTTCGACGAGGCGCGGCGGCGGGACGTGCCCGTCCTGCTCAGCGTCGGGTATGCCAGCTGCCACTGGTGCCATGTCATGGCTCGCGAGAGCTTCGAGGACGAGACGGTCGCGGCGTATCTGAACGCCCACTTCGTCCCCGTGAAGGTGGACCGCGAGGAGCGCCCCGACGTCGACGCCGTGTACATGGACGCCGTCCAGGCCGCGACGGGCCAGGGCGGCTGGCCGATGACCGTGTTCATGACCCCGGACGGCGAGCCGTTCTACTTCGGCACCTACTTCCCGCCCGAGCCCCGCTCGGGCATGCCGTCGTTCGGGCAGCTCCTGGAGGGCGTGCACACGGCCTGGACCGACCGGCGGGGCGAGGTCGCCCAGGTCGCCGCCCAGATCACGCGCGAGCTGGCGGACCGGCGGCTGTCGTACGACGCGCCCGGTCCGCCCGGCGCGGAGGACCTGGCGGTGGCGGTGAGCACGCTGGACGGCGAGTTCGACGCGGCGCACGGCGGGTTCGGCGGGGCGCCGAAGTTCCCGCCGGCCATGGCGCTGGAGTTCCTGCTGCGCCACCACGCGCGCACCGGCTCGGCCGACGCGCTGCGGATGGTGGAGGCGACCTGCGAGGCGATGGCCCGCGGCGGCATCTACGACCAGCTCGGCGGCGGCTTCGCGCGGTACGCGGTGGACGCGACGTGGACCGTGCCGCACTTCGAGAAGATGCTGTACGACAACGCGCTGCTCGGCCGCGTCTACACGCACCTGTGGCGGGCCACCGGCTCGGTGCTCGCCCGCCGCGTCGCGCTGGAGACGGCGGACTTCCTGGTGCGGGAGCTGCGCACCCCCGAGGGCGGCTTCGCCTCCGCGCTGGACGCCGACAGCGAGCGCCCGGAGGGCGGCGGCCACGCGGAGGGCGCGTTCTACGTGTGGACGCCGGAGCAGCTGCGCGCGGCCGGGGCGGCGGAGGCCGCCGCGGTGTACGGCGTGACGGAGACCGGCACGTTCGAGGGCGGGGCCTCCGTGCTGCGGCTGCCGGGCGCCGAGCCGCCGGCCGGGCTGCGCGAGCGGCTGCTGGCCGCGCGCGACGGGCGGCCGAGGCCGGAGCGGGACGACAAGGTGGTGGCCGCGTGGAACGGCCTGGCCATCGCCGCGCTGGCCGAGACCGGCGCCTGCTTCGACCGGTCCGACCTGGTGGCGGCGGCCACGGACGCCGCCGAGCTGCTGGCCCGCGTCCACCTCGGCGCCGACGGCCGCCTGACGCGCACCTCGCGCGACGGCAGGGCCGGGCCGAGCGCGGGCGTGCTGGACGACTACGGCGACGTCGCCGAGGGCTTCCTCACGCTGTACGCGGTGACCGGCGACCGGCCGTGGCTGGACCGGGCGGGGACGCTGCTGGAGACGGTGCTCACGCGGTTCACCGGCGAGGACGGCGCGCTGTACGACACGGCGGACGACGCGGAGGAGCTGATCCGCCGCCCGCAGGACCCGACCGACGGCGCGACGCCGTCCGGCTGGACGGCGGCGGCCGGGGCGCTGCTGTCGTACGCCGCGTACACCGGCAGCGGCCGGCACCGCGCGGCGGCCGAACGGGCACTGGGCATCGTCACCGCCCTGGGCCCGCGCGCGCCGCGCTTCATCGGCTGGGGCCTGGCCGTGGCGGAGGCGGCCCTCGACGGCCCGCGCGAGGTGGCGGTGGTGGGCCCGGCGCACGACCCGGCGACCGCGGAGCTGCACCGGAGGGCGCTGACCGCGACGGCCCCCGGGGCGGTGATCGCCCTCGGCGAGCCGGACGCCCCCGGCGCCCCGCCCCTGCTGGCGAACCGCCCCCTGCGCGACGGCCGTCCCACGGCCTACGTCTGCCGGGGCTTCGTCTGCTCGGCCCCGACGACCAGCCCGGCCGAGCTGGCGGCACAGCTCCGCTGACCGCCCGGCGCCCGCCGCGGGCGGCCCGGTCGGCGGCCGGTCAGTCCGCGTCCACCAGGTTCGTCCGCAGCACGGCGACCGCGCGGTCGATCACGTCGGTCAGGTCGTCCCGCAGGTCATGGGCGACCCAGTACATCAGCGCCGCGCGCAGGCCGCCGAGGGCGGCGCTGATGAAGACCTGGATCTCCAGCTCGTCGGGGGAGCGGCCCAGGCGGTCCGCGAGGGCCTTGGCCAGGACGCGGCCGGAGGCCGCCATGCTCTCGTCCAGGCGGGCCCGAACCGCCGGGACGGTGGCGACCAGCCGCATCCGCACCCGGACCTCGGACAGCGCCTGCGGCGTCCCGTACGCCTGGTTCAGCGCCGTGCGGATCGCCTCGCGCAGGGCCGTCAGCGGCGGCTCGTGGGCCGGGCGGGCGCGCAGGGCGCTCTCCAGGACCGTGTCCTCCTCGTCCGTCAGGACGATGTCCTCCTTGGTCGGGAAGTACCGGAAGACGGTGCTGGGCGAGACCTCGGCGGCCTCCGCGATCTGGTCCACCCGGGTCGCGTCGTAGCCCTGCTCCGCGAACAGCCGGTACGCCGCGCCGCGGATCGCCTGCCGGGTGCGGATCTTCTTGCGTTCGCGAAGGCCGGCCTTGGCGGCGGGGACGGAGGGCATGCGGGTCATTCTCGGGCATCTCCCTCGGCCGCTGCCAGGGTCGTTACCCCCGGCCTGTCCGCCCGCCGCTGCTGCGGCAGCAGCAGTCCGGCCAGCAGGGCCCCGCCGAGCGCGGCGAGGGAGCAGACGTACAGCGTCACGGTCATGCCGTGCGTGAACGCCCAGTTGGCGGAGTCGGCCAGCCGGCTCAGCCCGGTGTGCCGGGCGACGGCGTGCGCGGTGACCACCGATTCGCGCGAGGTCTCCGCGGCCCGGGCCGGCAGGCCGTCGGTGTCGAGGCGGTCCCGGTAGGCCTGGGCGAGCAGGCTCCCCAGGAACGCGACGCCGATGGCGCTGCCGACGTGCCGCAGGGTCATCACCAGGCCCGAGCCGGTGGCGGACCGGTCCGGCGGCAGCGCGGCGAGCGCCGCGTCGGTGGCCGGGACGAGGGCCAGCCCGGCGCCCAGCCCGGTGACGGTGAGCCAGATGGCGGTGAGGCCGTAGCCGGAGCCGACCTCGGTGGTGCTGCCCTGGATCCCGGCGAACGACAGCAGCGCGAGCCCGGTGGCGACGATGCCGCGCGGCCCGAACTGCCGCACCAGCGGCTGGCAGCCACGGGCCGCGACGAGCACCCCGGCCAGCAGGGGCATCAGCCGCAGTCCGGTGCCGAACGCGTCGTGGCCGCGGACCACCTGGAGGTACTGGGGGAGCAGGAAGATCAGCCCGGAGAGGATGAAGCCGATGAGGGCGCCGATCAGGGCGTTCCAGCCGAAGACCGGTTCGCGCAGCAGGCCGAGCCCGAGCGGCGCGTTCTCCCGCCGCCGTTCCCGGGCGACCAGCAGGAACAGCAGCGGAAGCGCGGTGGCCCAGGACGCCAGGACCAGCGGGTCGCCCCAGCCGCGGGCCGGTCCCTCGATCAGGCCGCACACCAGGGCGCCGAGCGCGCCCGCGAAGCAGGCGGCGCCGAGGACGTCGACGCGCGGCGCGCCGTGCTCCCTGCTCTCGGGCAGCAGCAGCGCGCAGCCCACCAGGGCGACGGCGACGAGCGGCACGTTGACCAGGAGGACCGAGCCCCACCAGAAGCGGTCGAGGAGCAGGCCGCCGAGGAGCGGGCCGAGGGGCAGGCCGGCGGTGAACGCCGCGGTGAGGACGGCGATGGCCTTGGCACGCTCGGCCGGTCCGAACAGCGCGGGCAGTACCGCCATCGTCAGCGGGCTGACCAGCGCGGCGCCCAGGCCCATCACCGCGCGCCCGGCGACGACGAGGCCGGGGCCGCCGGCGAGGGCCGCCAGGACGGAGCCGGCGAGCATCACCGTCAGTCCGGCGACCAGCGTGCGGCGGCGGCCGAAGCGGTCGCCGACCAGTCCGGCGGGGAGCATGACGGCGGCGAAGACGACGAGGAAGGCGTCGACCATCCACTGCTGCTGGCCGGTGCCGGCCTTCAGGTCGGCGGCGATGGACGGCAGGGCCACGCTGAGGATGGTCATATCCATGCCCAGGATGACCGTGGCGACGGCGAGCGCGCCCAGGGCCCACCAGCGGCGCGGGCCGAGCCGTGGGTCCACGTCCAAGACACACCTCCGAGAGCCGCCCCTAAATGGTAGTGGCTCTCAAAAGTGAGTCATTGCGGGGGCGTGGCAGAGTCAGGTGACCGGACGGTAGGCGACCAGCGATATTCCGACGTAATGGACGACGAAGGCGGCCAGGGTCAGCGAGTGGAACAGCTCGTGGAAGCCGAACCATTTCGGCCAGGGATCGGGGCGCTTGAGCCCGTAGATCACGCCGCCGGCGCTGTAGAGCAGGCCGCCCGCGAGCACCAGGACCATCACCGCCGGCCCGCCGGCCCGCAGGAAGTCCGGCAGGAAGAACACGGCCGCCCAGCCCAGCGCGATGTAGCAGGGGGTGTAGAGCCAGCGCGGGGCGCCGACCCAGAAGACGCGGAAGGCGATGCCGGCGACGGCGCCGGCCCAGATGCCCCACAGCAGGAGCTGCCCCCGCGCCCCGTCGAGCAGCAGGATCGTGAACGGGGTGTAGGTGCCGGCGATGATCAGGAAGATGTTGGCGTGATCCAGCCGTCGCAGCACGGCCGCGACGCGGGGCGACCACGTGCCGCGGTGGTAGAGCGCGCTGATGCCGAAGAGCAGGCAGGCGGTCAGGGTGTAGACGGCGCAGGCCACGCGGGCCCGGGGGCTTTCGGCGAGCGCTGTGAGGAAGACGCCGGCTATCAGCGCCGCGGGGAACATGCCGGCGTGCAGCCAGCCACGCAACCGGGGTTTTGCCGACAGGGTCATGGGCAGATCGTAGCGACCGCCGGGTTGCGCTCACATGAGCCCAACTAGACACAGAAGAGAAAGGGCGGCAGTATCAGATGAGCGCTCAATCCCGACGGATGAGCGACTCGCACGTAAAACCCTCAACCCTCTGGAGCGAACGTGACGCTGATATCAGCCGCTCCCGTCGCCGCCAACGCCCCGACCCGACACCACAAGCTCATCGCCTGGGTGGAAGAGATCGCCGCGCTGACCGAACCCGACCAGGTGGTCTGGTGCGACGGATCCCAGGAGGAATACGACCGCCTCTGCGCGGAGCTCGTGGCCCAAGGCACCTTCGTCAGGCTCAACCCTGAGAAGCGGCCCGACTCGTACTACGCCGCATCCGACCCGACCGACGTCGCCCGGGTCGAGGACCGCACCTTCATCTGCTCCGAGAGCCCCGAGGACGCCGGGCCCACCAACCACTGGATGGACCCCGCCGACATGCGGGAGATCTTCACCGGCCGCGAGGGGCTCTTCCGGGGCTCCATGCGCGGCCGGACCATGTACGTGGTGCCGTTCTGCATGGGCCCGCTGGGCTCGCCCCTCTCCGCCCTCGGGGTCGAGATCACCGACTCCGCGTATGTCGCCGTCGCCATGCGCACTATGACCCGGATGGGCACCGCGGTGCTGGAACAGCTCGGTGAGGACGGACAGTTCGTGCGAGCCGTCCACTCCGTCGGCGCCCCGCTGGCCGAGGGCCAGAAGGACGTGCCCTGGCCGTGCAACCCGGTCAAGTACATCTCGCACTTCCCCGAGACCCGCGAGATCTGGTCCTTCGGCTCCGGCTACGGCGGGAACGCGCTGCTGGGCAAGAAGTGCTACGCCCTGCGCATCGCCTCCGTCATGGCCCGCGACGAGGGCTGGCTGGCCGAGCACATGCTCATCCTCAAGCTCACCCCGCCCCGTGGTGAGGCCACGTACGTGGCCGCGGCGTTCCCCTCCGCCTGCGGCAAGACCAACCTGGCGATGCTCCAGCCGACGCTCCCCGGCTGGAAGGTCGAGACCGTCGGCGACGACATCGCCTGGATGCGCTTCGGCGACGACGGCCGGCTCCGCGCCATCAACCCCGAGGCCGGCTTCTTCGGCGTCGCACCCGGCACCGGCGAGAAGACCAACGCCAACGCCATGCGCACCCTGTGGGGCAACTCCGTCTTCACCAACGTCGCCCTCACCGACGACGGCGACGTGTGGTGGGAGGGCATGACCGACGACCCGCCCGCCCACCTCACCGACTGGCGCGGCAACGACTGGACCCCCGACTCCGGGACCCCCGCGGCGCACCCCAACGCCCGGTTCACGGTCCCGGCGGCCCAGTGCCCGACCATCGCCCCCGAGTGGGAGGACCCGGCCGGGGTGCCGATCTCCGCCATCCTCTTCGGCGGGCGCCGCGCCACCGCGGTGCCGCTGGTCACCGAGTCCTTCTCCTGGCAGCACGGCGTCTTCCTCGGGGCCAACGTCGCCTCCGAGAAGACGGCGGCGGCCGAGGGAACGGTGGGCGAGCTGCGCCGCGACCCGTTCGCCATGCTGCCGTTCTGCGGCTACCACATGGGCGACTACTTCGCCCACTGGCTGAAGACCGGCGCGCGGGCGGGCGACCCGGAGAAGCTGCCGAAGATCTACTACGTCAACTGGTTCAAGAAGGACGCCGACGGCGCCTTCGTGTGGCCGGGCTTCGGCGAGAACATCCGCGTGCTCAAGTGGATCGTCGAGCGGCTCGAAGGCCGGGCGGAAGGCGTCGAGACCCCCATCGGCATCCTCCCGACCCCGGAGGCCCTGGACACCGAGGGCCTGGGCATCACCCGGGAGCAGCTGGAGTTCCTGCTGGAGGTCGACCCGGAGATCTGGCGCCAGGAGGCCGCCCTGATCCCCGAGCACCTGCGCACCTTCGACACCCACACTCCCCAGGAGCTGTGGGACGAATACCGGGCCCTGACGGAACGGCTCGACCGGCTGGGCTGAAGGGAAGGGCCCCGTACAACGGCGTGCGGGGCCCGTCCGGGAGGCGGCGCGCGCGGGCCGGGAGAACCGCCCGCGGTCAGTACTGGTTGTAGCCGTCCAGGAAGCGGCCGATCCGCTCCACCGCGTCGGCCAGCTCGCTCGCCTGCGGCAGCGTCACGATGCGGAAGTGGTCCGGCTCCGGCCAGTTGAACCCGGTGCCGTGCACGATCATGATCTTCTCCGCCCGCAGCAGGTCGAGGACCATCTGCCGGTCGTCCTTGATCTTGTAGACCTTCGGGTCCAGGCGCGGGAACGCGTACAGCGCGCCCTTGGGTTTCACGCACGTCACGCCCGGGATGCTGATCAGCTTCTCGTACGCCACGTCCCGCTGCTCCTTGATCCGGCCGCCCGGCAGCACGAGCTGCTCGATCGACTGGCGGCCGAAGAGCGCGGCGGCCACCGTGTGCTGCGCCGGCATGTTGGCGCACAGCCGCATGTTGGCCAGGATCGTCAGACCCTCGATGTAGCTCGCCGCGTGCTCCTTGGGGCCGCACACCGCGAGCCAGCCGCAGCGGAAGCCGGCCACCCGGTAGTTCTTCGACAGGCCGTTGAACGTCAGCGTCAGCAGGTCCGGCGCGATGGCCGCGGTCGGGGTGTGGACGGCGCCGTCGTACAGGATCCGGTCGTAGATCTCGTCCGAGCACACCACCAGCCGGTGCCGCCGGGCGATCTCCGTGAGCTGCCGCAGCATCTCCGCGTCGTATACGGCGCCGGTCGGATTGTTCGGGTTGATGATCACCAGCGCCTTGGTCCGGTCGGTGATCTTGCGCTCGAGGTCGGCGAGGTCCGGCATCCAGTCGGCGCCCTCGTCGCAGCGGTAGTGCACGGCCGTGCCGCCCGCCAGCGCCACCGAGGCGGTCCACAGCGGGTAGTCCGGGGCCGGCACGAGCACCTCGTCGCCGTCGTCCAGCAGCGCCTGCATCGACATCTGGATCAGCTCCGAGACGCCGTTGCCCAGGTAGACGTCCTCGACCGACAGGTCGATGCCCTTGGTCTGGTAGTGCTGCATCACCGCGCGGCGGGCCGAGAGCAGGCCCTTGGCGTCGCCGTACCCGTGGGCGGTGGCCACGTTGCGGAGGATGTCCTCCAGGATCTCCGGCGGGCACTCGAAGCCGAACGCCGCAGGGTTCCCCGTGTTGAGCTTCAGGATGCGGTGGCCCGCCGCTTCGAGCCGCTGCGCCTCTTCGAGCACCGGACCACGGATCTCGTAACAGACATTCGCGAGCTTCGCCGACTGGATCACCTGCATGCCCGCAACCTTACGGCCGTGTAACGCGGCGCGCCTTGTGTTTTCGCCCACGGGGGTGGCGGGGGCCGCGCCGCCCCCGCGCTGCGGCCCGGCCCGGCGATCGCACTCCGTTGACCATCGTCCTACCCGGTGCTAGGTAGGGTCGGGGGTCCCGTTGCCCACCCGCCCGATGCCGCTCGGCCACCCGGAGTCGCCATGCCCACCGCCTTCGACACGCTCGCCGACGAGATCGTCGACCACCGCTTCAAGGGGCTGCCGCCCGACGCGGTGGGGCGCACGGTCGGGGAGCTGGCGGCGGAGCGGCGGGACCTGTACACCGGCGGGTTCACCACCCCGGTCCTCACCCTGTCCGCCGAGGCGGTGGAACACAACCTGACGTGCATGGAGCGGTTCGCCGGGCGCCACGGCCTGGTGCTCGCCCCGCACGGCAAGACCTCGATGGCGCCTGGCCTCTTCCGGCGCCAGCTCGACCACGGCGCCTGGGGCATCACCGTCGCCGTGCCGCACCAGGCCCGCGTGGCGCGGGCGTTCGGCGTGCCGCGGATCTTCCTCGCCAACGAGGTCGTCGACCGCGCCGCCCTCGCCTGGCTCGCCGGCGAGCTGGACGCCGACCCCGGCTTCCGCTGTGTGTGCTATGCCGACTCGCCACGCGGCGTGGAGCTGATGGACGCGGCGCTGCGCGCGGCCGGGGCCCGCCGCCCGCTGGACGTCGTGGTCGAGCTGGGCGTGCCCGGCGGGCGCGGCGGTGTGCGGGACGTGCCGCAGGCGACGGCCGTGGCCGACGCGGTCGCCCGCGCCGCGACGCTGCGGCTGGTGGGCGTCGCCGGGTACGAGGGCGAGATCCCCGACGCCGACGCCGTGTCGGTGCGCCGCTGGCTGGACGCGCTGTGCGCGCTGGCCGTCGAGTTCGACAAGGCGGGCCGGTTCGCCGGGGTCGACGAGATCATCCTCAGCGCGGGCGGCAGCGCCTGGTTCGACGCGGTGGCCGGGGCGTTCACCGCCCTGCCCGAGCTGTCCAGGCCGGTGCTGAAGATGCTGCGCGCCGGGGCGTACGTCAGCCACGACGACGGCCGGTACCGGGAGATCACCCCGTTCAACCGGGCGCCGCTCGAGGGCTCCTTACTCCCCGCCTTCCGGCTGTGGGCGCAGGTCGTCTCCCGGCCCGAGCCCGCCCTGGCCCTGATCAACGCCGGGAAGCGGGACGTGGCGTACGACCTCGGCCTGCCGGAGGTGCAGGCCGTGCGCACCGCGGCGGGCCGGGTGCGCGGCGGATTCGGCCTCGTCGTCACCAGGCTGGCCGATCAGCACGCCTTCGTCGAGGGCCCGCCGGCCGGGGGCGTCGGCGCGGGGGGCGGGGTGCTGCCACAGGTGGGTGACTGGGTGGCGCTGGGTATGTCGCATCCGTGCACGATCTTCGAGAAGTGGCCCCTGATCCCGCTCGTCGCGGGGGACGGCACCGTCACCGACTACGTCCGCACCTTCTTCTGAGGCCGGCGGACCCCGATCCGTGCTGTTCCCCCGCGCGGCGGAGTCGATAAGCTGCCCAACTGGCGGAGTCACCATACGAGACGGGTGTCCAAGGGCCCGGGGGGAGCGGCATGCCGATTGCCATCGCGGTCACCAGCGCCGACCTCGTGCTGCCGCCCACCGACCAGCACACGCCGGGCGCGCACGTGCTGACCCCGCCGGAGCGGCAGGACTTCCCGGCCGCGCTGGCCGAGATCAGCGAGCTGCTCAGCCGTCACGGGCACGTCATCGTGCTGTACCCGACCACCACCCCGCTGCCGTACGTCCAGCGGCTGCACTCCGTGCGCGCCATGCTGGAGTCCGACCGCGTCGCCCTGCTGCCCAGCGCCCTGCCGCCGCTGGGCACGGCGGTGCTGGTCCGGCAGCTGCGTCAGCTCTCCACCTGCGACTTCACCCCCGGCGTGCTGGGCGCCTCCGCCCGGCTGCTGGCCCACTACATCTACGCGGGAGCGCTGCTCGGCTCCGGCACCCGCCTGGACCGGGTGCCCGTCGCCCTCCCGGCGGCCAACGGCACCCGGCAGCCCGGCGGCCAGTGCGCCGTGCTGGCCGGACCCACCCCCCAGCTCGTCCGGGCCGACGGCGACGTGGCCCTGTCCGGACCGCAGTTCGCGACCACCCTCACGTACGCGCCCGGCGCCCTGGACAGCGCGTGGGTCACCCGCCGGCTGGCCCGGCAGTGGCAGGTCCAGGCGCTGCACCCGGTGCACCTGCCGGGTGAGTCGGCCTCCTGGTGGGCCACCGGCAAGCTGGTGGAGTTCGCCGCCGCCATACCGGACGTCTCCCTGCTCTACCAGATGGTGAGTTCGATGCGGCAGGAAGCCTGCCACTGGTGCGGCCTCACGCTGATCGGCGACCGCTGCGCGTTCTGCTCGGCCCCCGTGGTGCCCCAGGAGCGCGCGCCGCGCGCGATAGGAACGTCGCGGCGCCGGGCACTCGCCCCGGGCGCGGGATGACAGCGACCACGACGGAGAGGGTAGACACGCTTCATGAACGCTCGCCAGCGACGCGGCCTGCTGCTGCTGCTCGCCTCGGTGCTGCTCGCGCTCGGCGCGTTCGCCGGGGTGCTCGCGGTGATCAACGACGTCGAGTCGAAGGTCGGCCCCGAGACCACCGCCTACGAACTGAGCGAGGACGTCGACCCCTACGAGGCGGTGACGGCCGACAAGCTCCGCGAAGTCAGCATCCCCGAGCGGTACATACCCGAGTCGGCCGTCCTCGACCTGGACGACGTCGAGGACCGGGTCGCCGTCGGCCCGCTGCGCGAAGGGTCGCTGCTCCAGAGCGACATGCTGGCCGAGCGGCCCGAACTGGACCCGGGCCAGATGGAGATCGCCGTGATGATCGACGCCTCGACGGGCGTGGCCGGCAAGATCTACCCGGGCGCCACGATCAACATGTACGCCGCCTACCGGGTCCGGCAGCAGGACGCCGGCAACGCCGACGAGGAGGAGACCACCGAGATCGTCCGGCTGATGGTCAACAACGCCGAGGTGATCGAGGTCGGCGACCTCACCGAGGTCGAGGACGACGACAGCGGCGTCACCGAGGCCGTCCCGATCACCTTCGCCCTGGACAACACCGACGCGCAGCGCGTCACGTTCGCGGAGGCGTTCGCCGAGCAGGTGCGGCTGGCGCTCGTGGCCCCCGGTGACGAGCAGGAGATCCCGGAGGACGAGCGGACGTACACCATCATTGGGGACATCCTCGGCGATCCGCACGCCGAACTCGGCGGGGTCCTCCCCTAAGGAAGCAGGTGGACCGATGACGACGCGCATTCTGCCCGCGGTGGGTGATCCGGACACCGCCCGTTCCCTGATCACCCTGCTGAGTCAGCTCCCCGACAGCGAGCCGATGCGCTCCGTGCCGGACTCCGGCACGCTGCTGGACACCCTCGCCTCCCTCACCCACGCGTCCGTGGCCGAGCTGCCCGAGGTGGTGGTGATCCACGAGGGCATCGGACCGCTGCCCGCCCTGGAGCTGATCCGCGAGGTCGCCCTGCGCTTCCCGGCCGTGGGCGTGGTGCTGGTCTCGGCGGAGCCCACCGCCGCGCTGTACTCGGCGGCCATGGACGCCGGCGCCCGGGGCCTGGCCGGGCTGCCGCTGTCCTACGACGAGTTGGGCGCCCGGGTGCTGGCCGCCGCCCAGTGGGCGGCCGGGATGCGCCGTCACCTCGGCGCGGGCGAGAGCGCCGCGCCCGGCCCCGGCGGCCGGATCGTCACCGTCTCCGGCGCCAAGGGCGGCGTCGGCGCCACCCTGCTGGCCACCCAGCTCGCGCTGGCCGCGCAGCTCACCGGGCCGTTCGAACGGGGCGCCATCCTGGTCGACCTCGACCTGCTGTGCGGGGACGTCGGCTCGTACTTCGACGTGCAGTTCCGCCGCTCGGTCGCGGACCTGGCCGGCATCGCCGACATCACCCCGCAGGTGCTGGCCGAGGCGGTCTTCACCCACGAGACCGGCCTGTCCATGCTCATCGCGCCCGCCGAGGGGGAGCGCGGCGAGGACGTCAGCGACGCCACCGCCCGGCAGGTGCTGACGGCGGTCCGGTCGCGCTACGACGTCGTCGTGGTCGACTGCGGCTCGCACATGAACAGCGCCAACGCGGCGGCCGTCGAGATGGCCGACATGGCCCTCCTCGTCACGACCCCGGACGTGATCTCCGTCCGCGCCGTCAACCGCATGGTCCGGATGTGGGACCGGCTGCGGATCCGCAAGGCCGCCGACACGCTCACCGTCGTCAACCGCCTCGGGCGGACCAGCCACATCCAGCCCCAGCTCATCGCCCGCATCACCGGCACGCACGTCGCCCGCAGCGTGATCCCGGCGGGCTTCCGCGAGTTGCACGAGGCGCAGGACGCGGGCCGCATCCAGGACCTCGACGCCCGCGGCCACGTGCGGCGCGCGATGTGGGCGCTCGCCGTCGAACTGGGCCTGGTCGCCCCGGAGCCGGCCGCCGCCGGAGCGGGCAGGCGCCGGGGCAGGCGGCTGTGATACCCGCGGGCCGGTGTCGGCGGCCTCGTCGGGCGCGTGGACTCGGGATCTCAGGCC
>NZ_JBPQTQ010000078.1:0-28617 GCF_051386415.1 Streptomyces sp. URMC 129 | reverse complement strand
CCCCGGCACCGCCCGGCACCGGCGGCCG
Source organism: Streptomyces sp. URMC 129 (assembly GCF_051386415.1). NCBI lineage: Bacteria > Bacillati > Actinomycetota > Actinomycetes > Kitasatosporales > Streptomycetaceae > Streptomyces > Streptomyces sp. URMC 129. The sequence goes on along the minus strand of NZ_JBPQTQ010000078.1, from coordinate 28,589 downwards.
GGCGGCCCGCCGCAGGGCGGGCCAGGGGCCCGGTCCCGGCGGCCCGGCCGACCCGACCGTCGCCATGCCCAGCGTCGGCACGCCCGACGGCCGGGCGGCGCGCCGCAGGGCGGGGCAGACCCCGGCCGCCGAGGAGGTGCCGCCCACCGGTGGGCGCGCCGCCCGCCGCAGGGCGGGACACGGCGGACCGGCCGCCGCCGGGGGGGAGGTGCCCGGCGGACGGGCCGCCCGGCGCAGGGCGGGGCAGGCCGCCGGCGACGGCGTGCCCGGTGCGCGGCGGGCGCCGGAGGAGGGACCGGTGGAGACCACCGCCGCCCTCCCGTCGCTCGCCACCGCCGAAGGCGGCGACGGCGGGCGCGCCGCCCGCCGCAGGGCCGCTCAGGGCCGCAGGACGGGCCCTGGTGTCCCGGAGGGCGGGCGGGCGGCCCGGCGCAGGGCCGGGCAGACCCCGGCCGCCGAGGAGGTGCCGCTCACCGGCGGCCGTGCCGCCCGCCGCAAGGCGGCGAAGGCGGCGGCCAAGGCCGCCCGGCAGACCGGCACCGCCCTCAGCAACGTGATCGGCGAGCTGTTCATCACCACCGGCGTCCTGCTGCTCCTCTTCGTCGTCTACCAGCTCTGGTGGACCAACGTCGAAGCCAAGGCACACGCCGACGGCCAGGCGGACCGCCTCGAAGAGCAGTGGGAGAACGACGAGAACCGCGACCCGGGCGCGTTCTCCCCCGGCGAGGGCTTCGCGATCCTCTATCTCCCCACCCTCGACGTCCGCGTCCCCATCGCGGAGACCGTGGACCCCGAGTCGGTCCTCGACAACGGCATGGTCGGGCACTACACCGAGGAGGACCGCCTCCCCACGGCCATGCCCTGGGACGAGGAGGGCAACTTCGGCCTGGCCGGCCACCGCAACACCCACGGCGAGCCGTTCCGCTACATCAACCGCCTGGAGCCCGGCGACCCCATCGTCGTGGAGACCCAGGACACCTACTACACCTACGAGATGACGACCCGGCTCGACCAGACCCCGCCGTCCAACACCGCCGTCCTCGACCCCGTCCCGGATCAGGGCGGGTTCACCGAACCAGGCCGCTATATCACCCTCACCACCTGCACGCCGGAGTTCACCTCCACCTACCGCATGATCGTGTGGGGCCAGATGATTGAAGAGCGTCCGCGTAGCGAAGGGAAGCCGGATGCCCTCGTCGACTGACCAGGAGACCCCCGCGGAGAAGTCCACCGGGGAGGCCCCCGGGGAGCCGGAGTCCGCGCCCGCGCGGCGCCGCCCCAGCCGGGCGCGCCGCCGGATCGCGACAGCCGTCAGCGTGCTCGGCGAACTCCTCATAACCGGCGGCCTGGTGCTCGCCCTCTTCGTCGCCTACTCCCTGTGGTGGACCAACGTCGTCGCCAACCAGGAGGCCAAGCGGGACAGCAGCGCCGTCCGCGAGCACTGGGAGGCCGCCCCCGACGACGACGGCGACGACACCACGCCCCCGCCCGCGTACGACCCGGAGGACGGCATCGGCTTCCTCCACGTGCCGACGATGACGGACGCCGACATCCTGGTGAAGCAGGGCACCGGCCTCGACGTGCTGAACGGCGGCGTCGCCGGCTACTACGAGGAGCCGGTCCAGTCCGCGATGCCCTGGGACGAGGAGGGGAACTTCTCCCTGGCGGCCCACCGCGACGGCCACGGCGCCAAGTTCCACGACATCCACCAGATCGACGTCGGCGACCCGATCGTCTTCGAGACGGAGAACACCTGGTACATCTACCGGACCTCCGCCATCCTCCCCGAGACGTCGAAGTACAACACCGCGGTCCTCGCGCCCGTCCCCGAGGAGTCCGGCGCCACCGAGGCCGGCCGTTACATCACGCTGACGACCTGCACCCCGCTCTACACCTCGCGCCACCGCTACGTGGTCTGGGGGGAGTTGGTGCGCACCGAGGACGTGGACGACCAGCGCACCCCGCCCGAGGAACTTCAAGAAACGAACTGATCCGCTGAACGGCGAGTGGAGCCTAGGAGAGTCGAACTCCTGACATCCGCCATGCAAAGACGGCGCTCTACCAACTGAGCTAAGGCCCCGCGGCCCTTGGGAAGGCCAGAGCCAAGGTTACCCAATCTTCTCGCCGGATTCCGACCGGGTATCGCCCCGGACGCTGCTCCCTCCGTAGGATGACGCGCAACTTCGCTCACGTGAAGCGATCAGGGGAGAACAGGGGAGAGACGATGGACGCAGCACAACAGGAGTCCACCGAAAAGGCGAGAGAGCAGCAGACGACCTGGTACGGAGAGCCGCTGGGGACGCTCTTCCGGCGCCTCATCGCCGATCTGGGGCTGAACCAGGCGCGGCTCGCGGTCGTCCTGGGGCTGTCGGCACCGATGTTGTCGCAGCTCATGAGCGGTCAGCGGGCCAAGATCGGCAATCCGGCCGTCGTGCAGCGCGTGCGCTCCCTGCAGGACCTCGCGGCCGAGGTCAGGGCCGGGCGGATCAGCGCCGCCGAAGCGACCGCCGCCATGGACGAGATCCGCCGCACCTCCGGGGGAAACGTGCTCAGCCCCAGCTCCACCGCCACCCGGTCCGGCTCCATCGGCGTCCCGGCCAACCCCACCAAGCGCGTCGTCCGCGAGATCCAGGCGCTGCTGCGCTCGGTCTCCGACGCCACGGAGATCCAGAGCGCGTCCCGGCTGCTGGCGGACAGCCACCCCGAGCTCGCCGAATTCCTGCGCGTCTACGGCGTCGCCCGCACCCGCGAGGCCGTCGAGCACTACGAGAACCACCAGGGCTGACCGGCGCGGCGGCGCGGTGCACGACGACGGCGTCGTGCACCGCTCGTGTTTTGCAGCCGCACACCCATAGAAACGTATACAAAAAGGGCGGGGCGTCACAGCGTGACAGCCCCGCGTGGTATGCGGTGGGATCGTCCCGGGTCAGTTCCCCGAGGGACCGCTCGGCACGGAGTCGGTCGCCTCCGTCCACAGGTCCTGCTCGGCCTTGCTGGACACGAGCTGCTGGTAGACGAACAGGCCACCCACCGCGACCAGAGAGAACAGCAGAAGCTTCTTCACCGCGCTACCTCGTCCTTCTTCGACTTGCGTCAACGTGCGTCACTGTCACTGCTTGCACTGTTTGAACGTGAACGTGATCGTCACACCATGATCAGGCCATCTGGCGCCCGATGATACCCAACGGCTCCCGCCCACAGCCCCGACACAAACAGCTCGGTCCGACTGAAGACCTTCAGCCGGACCGAGCCGCAAGCGTGGGGCTAACAGGACTTGAACCTGTGGCCTCATCCTTATCAGGGATGCGCTCTAACCATCTGAGCTATAGCCCCGCGTGCACGGAAAGGCTAGCGCATCAGCACCCCGCCACCAAAATCGGTAAGGCGGGGCACCGCGCGGGCGGGTCCGCCGCCCTACTCGTCCTCCGCCAGGGTCACTTCGACGCCCCCGACGAACCCGGCCGACAGGTTGTACATGAAGGCCCCCAGCGTCGCCAGGGCCGTCGCCAGCACCACGTCGATGATCGCGATCACCGTGGTGAACATCAGGACCCTGGGCAGCGACAGGAACGCCTCCAGGTCGAAGCCGCTCTCCGTGTCCGTCTCGGTGGCCTCGCTGATCGTCTCGCCGATCGTGGAGAAGACACCCATCGCGTCCATCACCATCCACAGCACGGCGACGGCGACGATCGTGCAGATCCCCAGCGCGATCGACAGCAGGAAGCTGACCTTCATCACCGACCACGGGTCGGCCTTGGCCACCCGCAGCCGCGCCTTGCGGGTGCGCGGCACCACGCGGGCGTCGGTGCGCGGGCGGCGCACCGCCTGCTGCTGGCCGACCGCCGGGGCGCTGCCCGGCGGCGACGGATACGCCTGCGGGGGGTGGTAGTGCTCCGCGTCGCGGGCGGACGGGCGGCCCGGCCCCTGCGCGTAGGAGTCCGTGGGTCGTGCACTGCTCATCGTGGCCCCCCCACGAGTCGTCGCTGCCGGGGATACGCCCCGGGGGCGTCCGCCCCCGGGACTGCCGGGACCGGCGCCAGGGGACGCCCGTCGTTCGCCGTGTCGCCGCCGTCAGGGGCGCCCCTGGTTCCGCTCACGCCCTACTCCTCATCGACCGGGGCCGCCTCGGCCCCCTCTTCGGCGACTTCCTCGGCCTCGCGGCCGGCCTCGGCGTTGCGGGCGATGCCGACCACGGCGTCCCGCTTCCCCAAGTTGATCAACTGGACGCCCATGGTGTCCCGGCCCGTCTCCCTGACCTCGTTGACCCGCGTACGGATCACTCCACCGCCGAGCGTGATGGCGAGGATCTCATCAGTGTCCTCGACCACGAGCGCGCCGACCAGAGAGCCCCGGTCCTCCACGATCTTGGCCGCCTTGATGCCCAGGCCGCCGCGTCCCTGAACCCGGTACTCGTCCACAGGCGTCCGCTTGGCGTACCCGCCGTCGGTGGCGGTAAACACGAAGGTACCGGCCCGGACGACGTTCATCGACAACAGCTCGTCGCCCTCGCGGAAGCTCATGCCCTTCACGCCCGAGGTGGCCCGGCCCATCGGGCGCAGCGCGTCGTCGGTCGCGGTGAAGCGGATCGACTGCGCCTTCTTGCTGATCAGCAGCAGGTCGTCCGAGGGGGAGACCAGCTCGGCGCCGATCAGCTCGTCGTCGCGGCCGTCCTCCATCTCGCGCAGATTGATCGCGATGACGCCACCGGAGCGCGGCGAATCGTAGTCCTTCAGTGCGGTCTTCTTCACCAGACCCGACTTCGTCGCCAGCACCAGGTACGGCGCCGCCTCGTAGTCCCGGATGGCCAGGATCTCCGCGATCCGCTCGTCCGGCTGGAACGCCAGCAGGTTCGCCACGTGCTGACCGCGGGCGTCCCGGCCGGCGTCCGGCAGCTCGTAGGCCTTGGCCCGGTAGACCCGGCCCTTGTTGGTGAAGAACAGCAGCCAGTGGTGGGTGGTGGAGACGAAGAAGTGGTCGACGATGTCGTCCTCGCGCAGCTTCGTGCCGCGCACGCCCTTGCCGCCGCGCTTCTGCGCCCGGTAGTCGTCGGTGCGGGTCCGCTTGACGTAGCCGCCGCGGGTGATCGTGACGACGATGTCCTCCTCGGCGATCAGGTCCTCGATGGACATGTCGCCCTCGAAGGGGATCAGCGCCGAGCGCCGGTCGTCGCCGAACTTCTCGACGATCGCCGTCAGCTCCTCGCTGATGATGCCGCGCTGCCGCACCGGCGAGGCCAGGATCGCGTTGTACTCGTTGATCTTCGCCTGCAGCTCGTCGTGCTCGGCGACGATCTTCTGCCGCTCCAGCGCGGCCAGGCGGCGCAGCTGCATCTCCAGGATCGCGTTGGCTTGGATCTCGTCGATCGTCAGCAGGCCCATCAGGCCCTCGCGCGCCACGTCGACCGTGGCGCTGCGCCGGATCAGCGCGATGACCTCGTCGATCGCGTCCAGCGCCTTGAGCAGGCCGCGCAGGATGTGGGCGCGCTCCTCGGCCTTCCGCAGCCGGTAGCGGGTGCGGCGGACGATGACGTCGATCTGGTGCGCCACCCAGTTCCGGATGAACGCGTCCAGCGACAGGGTGCGCGGCACGCCGTCGACCAGGGCCAGCATGTTGGCCCCGAAGTTCGTCTGGAGGTCGGTGTGCTTGTACAGGTTGTTCAGCACGACCTTGGCGACCGCGTCCCGCTTCAGCACGATGACCAGACGCTGGCCGGTGCGCGAGGACGTCTCGTCGCGGACGTCGGCGATGCCGCTGACCCGGCCGTCCTTGACCAGCTCGGCGATCTTCTGCGCGAGGTTGTCCGGGTTGACCTGGTACGGCAGCTCGGTGACCACCAGGCACTGGCGGCCCTGGATCTCCTCGACCTCCACCACCGCGCGCATCGTGATCGAGCCGCGGCCGGTGCGGTACGCCTCCTCGATGCCGCGGCGGCCCACGATCAGCGCGCCGGTCGGGAAGTCGGGGCCCTTGATCCGCTCGACCAGCGCGTCCAGCAGCTCCTCGGCGCTCGCCTCCGGGTGCTCCAGGAACCACAGGGCGCCGGCGGCGACCTCGCGCAGGTTGTGCGGCGGGATGTTGGTCGCCATGCCGACCGCGATCCCGGCCGAGCCGTTGATCAGCAGGTTCGGGAAGCGGGACGGCAGGACCGTCGGCTCCTGGTTCCGGCCGTCGTAGTTGTCCTGGAAGTCGACGGTCTCCTCGTCGATGTCCCGGAGCATCTCCATGGCCAGCGGCGCCATCCGGCACTCGGTGTACCGCATGGCGGCGGCCGGGTCGTTGCCGGGGGAGCCGAAGTTCCCGTTGGAGTCCACCAGCGGCATGCGCATCGCCCACGGCTGCGCCAGGCGGACCAGGGCGTCGTAGATCGAGGTGTCGCCGTGCGGGTGGTACGTCCCCATCACGTCGCCGACGACACGGGCGCACTTGTAGTACCCGCGCTCCGGACGGTAGCCGCCGTCGTACATCGCGTACAGCACGCGCCGGTGCACGGGCTTGAGCCCGTCGCGCACGTCCGGCAGCGCGCGGGAGACGATGACGCTCATCGCGTAGTCGAGATAGGAGCGCTGCATCTCCGTCTCGAGCGTCACCGGCTCGATGCGCAGGGCACCCGCCGAGTTCAGCAGGGGCTCCCCGTCCTCGGGCGGAGTGGTGGAGTTGTCGTCGGCCATGAGTTGCGTCCGATTCCTTTCGAGCCGCTGTGGGGTGACCGGAGTCAGGTGTCGCGCTAGATGTCGAGGAAGCGGACGTCCTTGGCGTTCCGCTGGATGAACGAGCGCCTGGCCTCGACGTCCTCGCCCATCAGGATCGAGAACAGGTCGTCCGCCGCGGCGGCGTCGTCCAGCGTGACCAGACGCAGCACCCGGTGCGCCTGGTCCATGGTGGTCACCCGGAGCTCTTCGGCGTTCATCTCGCCCAGACCCTTGAACCGCTGGATCGAGTCCTCCCGGATGCGCTTGCCGCGCTCGCGGCCGAGCCGGATGAGGCTGTCGCGCTCGCGGTCGGAGTAGGCGTACTCGAACTCGTCGCGGCCCCACTTGATCTTGTACAGCGGGGGCTGGGAGAGGAAGACGTGCCCGGCCTCGACCAGCGGGCGCATGAAACGGAAGAGCAGCGTCAGCAGCAGGGTGTTGATGTGCTGGCCGTCGACGTCGGCGTCGGCCATGAGGATGATCTTGTGGTAGCGGAGCTTGGAGATGTCGAAGTCCTCGTGGATGCCCGTGCCGAACGCCGAGATCAGCGCCTGGACCTCGGTGTTCTGCAGCACCTTGTCGATGCGGGCCTTCTCCACGTTGAGGATCTTGCCGCGGATGGGCAGGATCGCCTGGTACTGCGGGTCGCGCCCGGACTTCGCGGAGCCGCCGGCCGAGTCGCCCTCCACGATGAAGATCTCGCTCTTCGTCGCGTCGTTGGACTGGCAGTCGCTGAGCTTGCCCGGCAGGGAGGCCGTCTCCAGCAGCCCCTTGCGGCGGGTCAGGTCGCGGGCCTTGCGGGCGGCGACGCGGGCCGTGGCCGCCTGGATGCTCTTGCGGATGATGTCGGCGGCCTCGGTCGGGTTCCGGTCGAGCCAGTCCGCGAAGTGCTCGTTGACGATCTTCTGGACGAACGTCTTGGCCTCGGTGTTGCCCAGCTTGGTCTTCGTCTGGCCCTCGAACTGCGGCTCGCCCAGCTTCACCGAGATGATGGCCGTCAGGCCCTCGCGGATGTCCTCGCCCGTGAGGTTGTCGTCCTTGTCACGGAGCAGCTTCTTCTCGCGCGCGTACTTGTTGGCGAGGAACGTCAGCGCCGTGCGGAAGCCCTCCTCGTGGGTGCCGCCCTCGTGCGTGTGGATCGTGTTCGCGAAGCTGTAGACCCCCTCGCTGTACTGGGTGTTCCACTGCATCGCGATCTCCACGGAGATCCTGCGCTCGGTGTCCTCGCCCCCGATCTCGATCACCGAGGCGTGCACCGGCTCGCCCTTGCGGGAGTTGAGGTGGCGCACGAAGTCCGAAATGCCGCCCTCGTAGTGATACGTCACAGTGCGCGGCTTGTCGTCCTCGTCCGCCGCCGCGGTGTCCGCGCCCGACGTCTGCTTCGCCGCCGCCCGCTCGTCCGTCAGCGAGATGGTCAGCCCCTTGTTCAGGAACGCCATCTCCTGGAAGCGCCGCGACAGCGTCTCGAACGAGTAGTCCGTCGTCTCGAAGATCTCGCCGTCCGCCCAGAACGTGACCGTCGTGCCGGTCTCGTCGGTCTCCTCGTTCCGCGCCAGCGGAGCCGTCGGCACACCCAGCTTGTAGTCCTGCGTCCACCGGTACCCGTCGCGGCGCACCTCGACGGCGACCTTCGACGACAGCGCGTTCACCACGGAGACGCCCACGCCGTGCAGACCACCGGAGACCGCGTACCCGCCGCCGCCGAACTTGCCGCCCGCGTGCAGCACGGTCAGCACGACCTCCACCGCCGGCTTGCCCTCCGACGGGACCACGCCCACCGGGATGCCGCGGCCGTTGTCCACCACCCTGACGCCGCCGTCCGCGAGCAGCGTCACGTCGATGGTGTCCGCGTGGCCGGCCAGCGCCTCGTCCACCGAGTTGTCCACCACCTCGTAGACGAGGTGGTGCAAGCCGCGCTCACCGGTCGACCCGATGTACATGCCGGGCCGCTTGCGGACCGCGTCGAGGCCCTCCAGCACCGTGATGGCGCTGGCGTCGTACGCCGCGGCCCCGTTCGCGGGCGCGGCGGGACTGGGAGTGTTCTTGTTGGCATCGCCGGAATCGGCCACGAAGCGCCCTTTCTGGCACAGCACGAGCCAACTCCGGCATACGGGAGCGGCTGTGTCGTTCGACAGTGTCCGCAACGGGGCGGGTCACTCCAGTCTACCGGTAACGCAAAGCACAATGGCGGTTTGCCGGGGTCTGGCTCCGCATGTGCCGCCCTGAACTGGCATCCGGTGACTCCCCATATACGGACCGGGCCTCTGATCGGCTCACAGGGGCGCTCAGCGCTTCGGCCTGTCAACCTCCACGAAAGTGACCGGCATCACTCCCGCCTCGCCCGTCACGCGCGTTCCGGGTCGGGCCGGACCCGGTCTAGCCATAGGTGTCGCCCGGCCCTCGGCTCCCCGGGGCGCGCAGACGTCCCGTGGCCCGCACCGGTGACGCCGGGCCCGCCACCTTGATCGACCGCACCGTGCCCCGGCCCAGATCCGCGTTCAGCCGCCCCAGCAACTGCGGCGTCAGCAGCCGCAGCTGCGTCGCCCACGCCGTCGAGTCACAGCGCACCGTGAGCACCCGGGACTCCTCGTCGTACCCCTCCGGCGCGCAGTGCTGCGCCACCTCCGGGCCGACCAACTCCGGCCACCGGCCCAGCACACCCCCGACCGCGAGCGGCATCTCCCAGCCCCGCTCCACCGACAGCCGCTCCACCGCCGCCGCCAGCGGCAGCGGGTCGCGCCCGCCCGGCCGCGCCCCCGACCGCAGCCCGCCGCCCCACCGGGCCTGCCGCCGCTGCTGCGCCATCGCGCCCCGCGCCTTCGCCTGCTCCTTGGCCGCCCGCAGCGCCACCCGCGCCAGATCCACCCCCGAAAGACCCGGCTCCCCCGCCTGGCTCCCGGCGGCCTCGCGTCCGTCACTCACGGGCGACCGTTCCCCCCGACACCGCGAACCGCGTCCCGGTCAGTGCCTCCGGCACGTCCTCCGGCACCGCCGCCGTCACCAGCACCTGCTCCCCGCCGGCCACCGACTCCGCCAGCCGCTCCCGCCGCCGCGCGTCCAGCTCGGCGAACACGTCGTCCAGCACCAGCACCGGCTCCGGTCCCTCCTCCTTCAGCAGGTCGTACGACGCCAGCCGCAGCGCCAGCGCCAGCGACCACGACTCCCCGTGGCTCGCATAGCCCTTCACCGGCAACTGCCCCAGCCGCAGCACCAGATCGTCCCGGTGCGGACCCACCAGCGTCACGCCGCGCTCGATCTCCCGCGCCCGCACCTCGCCCAGCGCCGCCAGCAGCAGCGCGGACAACTCCTCGCGCGACGCAGCGTCCGGCGCCGACACCGGCACCACCGCCGCCGCCTCGCCGACGGCCTCGGCCGCCGATCCCCGGTACTCCAGCCCCACCGGCCCGCCGCCCGGCGCCACCCGCTCGTACGCCTTGTCCGCCAGCGGGCGCAGCGCCGCCACCAGGGCCAGCCGCTGCGCCAGCAACTCCGCGCCCGAGCGCGCCAGATGCTGATCCCACACGTCCAGCGTCGACAGATCCATCCCGCGTCCGCCGTGCCGCCGCGCCATCGCGGCCGACTTCAGCAGCGAGTTCCGCTGCTTCAGCACCCGCTCGTAATCCGCCCGCACCCCTGCCAGCCGCGGCATCCGCGCCGTGACCAGCTCGTCGAGGAACCGCCGCCGCTCGCCCGGGTCCCCCTTCACCAGCTCCAGGTCCTCCGGTGCGAACAGCACCGTCCGCACCACGCCCAGCAGATCGCGCGGGCGCACCTGCGTCGACCGGTTGAGCCGGGCCCGGTTGGCGCGGCCCGGATTCAGCTCGATCTCCACGAGCTGACGCCGCTCGCCCTCCACCACGGCCGCCCCGATCACCGCCCGGTCGGCGCCCATCCGCACCAGCGGCGCGTCCGACGCGACCCGGTGGCTGCCCAGGGTCGCCAGATAGCCGACCGCCTCCACCAGATTGGTCTTGCCCTGCCCGTTCGGCCCGATGAACGACGAGACGCCCGGGCCCAGCTCCACCTCGGCCCGCGCGTAGGACCGGAAGTCGGCGAGCGACAGATGCGTCACGTGCACCGAAAGCCAACCTTCCCCCGCCGAACGGCTACGTGGCGCTCCGCGCGCTCTCGACCGCGTGCCCGCCGAACTGGTTGCGCAGGGCGGCGACCATCTTCATCTGCGGCGAGTCGTCCTGCCGCGAGGCGAACCGCGCGAACAGCGACGCCGTGATCGCGGGCAGCGGCACCGCGTGGTCGATCGCCGCCTCCACCGTCCAGCGCCCCTCGCCCGAGTCCGCCGCATAGCCCCGCAGCCGGTCGAGGTGCTCGTCCTCGTCCAGCGCGCGGACCGCCAGGTCCAGCAGCCAGGACCGGATCACCGTGCCCTCCTGCCAGGAGCGGAACACCTCGCGGACGTCGGTCACCGCGTCCGCCGCTTCCAGCAGCTCCCAGCCCTCGGCGAAGGCCTGCATCATCGCGTACTCGATGCCGTTGTGGACCATCTTCGCGAAGTGGCCCGCGCCGACCGTGCCCGCGTGCACCGCGCCCGACTCGCCCTCCGGCTTCAGCGCGTCGAAGACCGGCTGGACCTTCGCCACGTGCTCCGGGTCGCCGCCGTACATCAGCGCGTAACCGTGCTCCAGGCCCCACACGCCGCCGGAGACACCGCAGTCCACGAACCCGACGCCGACCGCCGCCAGTTCCTCGGCGTGCCGGGCGTCGTCCGTCCACCGGGAGTTCCCCCCGTCGACCACGACGTCACCGGGCGACAGCAGGCCCTTCAGCTCGTCGATCACCGACTGCGTGGCCGCGCCCGCCGGGACCATCAGCCAGACGACGCGCGGCGCCGCGAGCGCCGCCACCAGGTCCTTGAGGCTGCGGACGTCCGCGTCCGCCGTGTTCGGCGCGTATCCCACCACGGTGTGGCCGGCCCGGCGGATGCGCTCCCGCATGTTCCCGCCCATCTTGCCGAGGCCGACGAGACCGAGCTCCATCAGGGACTCCTTCGTTGCGATATGACCTGAAGCCGAGCCTACGCCCGGACCGCCATACCCACCCCCGCAAGCCCGGTGCCGCACGGACTCAGCCGGACAGCCGCACCGGCATCATCAGGTACTTGTACGCCTCGTCCGCCTCGGCGTCGACCGCCGGCCGACCGCTCAGCAGCGCCGGCTTGGTGGCGGTGGTGAACGAGAGCTGCGCTACCGGGGAGTCGATCGCGCTCAGGCCCTCCAGCAGGAACGCCGGGTTGAAGGCGATCGAGATGTCCTCGCCCTCCAGCCGCGCGTCCACCCTTTCCACAGCCTGTGCGTCGTCGCTCGACCCGGCCTCCAGCGTCAGCACGCCCTGCTCGAAGGTGAGCCGGACCGGGGTGTTCCGCTCGGCGACCAGCGCCACGCGCTTGACCGCCTCGACGAACGGCCCGGTCTCCAGCACCGCGACCGAGGCGAACTCGGTCGGGAACAGCGTCCGGTACTTCGGCAGGTCGCCCTCCAGCAGCCGCGTGGTGGTGCGCCGCCCCGCGCCCTCGAAGCCGATCAGGCCCTCACCGGCGCCCGCGCCCGACAGCGCCAGCGACACCGTGTCGCCGCCGCTGAGCGACTTCGCCGTGTCCAGCAGCGTCTTGGCCGGGACCAGCGCCACCGCCGAGACGTCGGCCGCCTCCGGCTTCCACAGGAACTCCCGCACCGCGAACCGGTACCGGTCGGTGGAGGCCAGGGTGACCAGGTCGCCCTCGATCTCGATCCGCACACCCGTCAGCACCGGCAGCGTGTCGTCGCGGCCCGCGGCGATGGCCACCTGGGCCACGGCGGAGGCGAACACCTCGGCCGAGACCGTGCCCGTCGCGTTCGGCATCTGGGGCAGCGCGGGGTACTCCTCCACAGGCAGGGTGTGGAGGGTGAAGCGCGAGGAGCCGCAGACCACGGTCACCCGCACGCCGTCCGAGGAGATCTCCACCGGCCGGTTCGGCAGGGCGCGGCAGATGTCGGCCAGCAGGCGGCCGGACACCAGGACCGTCCCGCCCTCCTCGACGTCCACCTCGACCGAGACCCGCGCCGAGACCTCGTAGTCGAAGCCGGAGAGGCTCAGCGACCCCTCCTCGGCCTTCAGCAGCAGGCCCGCCAGGACAGGGACCGGCGGTCGCGCCGGCAGGCTGCGGGCGGCCCATGCCACCGCCTCCGCGAGCACATCGCGTTCCACCCGGATCTTCACTTCAGCCGCCTCCCGCTGTCGCTGGCCGCTCGCCCTGCTGGCGTCTTACGGGGCACCAGTCTGGCGCACGCCACTGACAGTAGGGGCTTCCGTGAGTCAAATCGACTCCTGGTGGGTAGACCGAGCCCGGGCCGGGTTGTGCACAGCCCCCACTTCGAATCGAGTCTCGCGGCTTATCTCTGTAGTCGTAGTAGTAGGGCCTGTGGAAACGGTGGAAAACCGGATCGTCCCAGGTCAGCCGCCCTTTTTTGTGCACAGGCCCTGTGGGTGGAGCGGTGGATGAGACAGGGGGTCCTGTGGATCCCGCGCGGTTGTGCACAGCTCATCCCCAGGGAACCCCGACTTCTCAACAGCTTTGTCCCCAGATCCGGGCGGGTTCTCAACAGGCTCACGAGCACCGCCGTGTGACCTGTTTCACTCGTCCCGGTGAGAGGGCGCGTTGCGTTGCCGAACAGTGGATAAGTCTGTGGATTGGCTGTGCACAACTGCCCGTTGCCTGTGGGTAGGCAGTGGACAACGCCTCCGGGCCGCTGTCCGGCCGTGGCCTTGTCCACAGTCTGTGGATGATCTTCTTCCACAGATCCACAGGCATGTGACCTGCGGTTCCGTCCGGATCCGCGGCTGCCTGTGGAGAGGATTCTGGACAACTCCGCGTTCCCACAGGGTGTGGACGGGAAAAACCCGGCGGATCTGTGGAGAACGGGCCGTGTCGCGGCGGTAATCGAACAGCGCCCCCGGGGTGTCCACGGGGGCGCTGGGAGAAGTCCGGTGGCGGAACGGCCGGTTCGGGGCCCGGATGGGAGGCGTCAGCCGTTCTTGATGCGGTTGGTCAGCTCGGTGACCTGGTTGTAGATGGAGCGGCGCTCCGCCATCAGCGCGCGGATCTTCCGGTCGGCGTGCATGACGGTGGTGTGGTCGCGGCCCCCGAAGTGCTGGCCGATCTTGGGCAGCGAGAGGTCGGTCAGCTCCCGGCACAGGTACATGGCGATCTGCCGGGCGGTGACCAGGATGCGGCTGCGCGAGGAGCCCGCCAGGTCCTCGACGGTCAGCCCGAAGTAGTCGGCGACGGCCGAGGTGATGGCGTCCGCGGTGATGTCCGGGGTGGCGTTCTCGCCGCCGGGGATCAGGTCCTTCAGCACGATCTCGGTCAGGCCGAGGTCGACCGGCTGCCGGTTGAGGCTGGCGAAGGCCGTGACCCGGATGAGCGCGCCCTCCAGCTCGCGGATGTTCCGCGAGATCCGCGAGGCGATGAACTCCAGGACCTCCGGCGGGGCGTTGAGCTGCTCCTGGACGGCCTTCTTGCGGAGGATCGCGATGCGGGTCTCCAGCTCCGGCGGCTGGACGTCGGTGATCAGCCCCCACTCGAAGCGGTTGCGGAGCCGGTCCTCCAGCGTGATCAGCTGCTTGGGCGGCCGGTCGGAGGAGAGCACGATCTGCTTGTTGGCGTTGTGCAGGGTGTTGAACGTGTGGAAGAACTCCTCCTGCGTCGACTCCTTGCTCGCCAGGAACTGGATGTCGTCGACCAGGAGGATGTCCATGTCGCGGTAGCGCTTGCGGAAGGCGTCGGCCTTGCCGTCCCGGATGGAGTTGATGAACTCGTTGGTGAACTCCTCGGAGCTCACGTATCTCACCCGGGTGCCGGGGTACAGGCTGCGGGCGTAGTGGCCGATGGCGTGCAGCAGGTGCGTCTTGCCGAGCCCGGACTCCCCGTAGATGAACAGCGGGTTGTACGCCTTGGCGGGGGCCTCGGCGACGGCGACGGCGGCGGCGTGCGCGAAGCGGTTGGACGCGCCGATGACGAACGTGTCGAAGAGGTACTTCGGGTTCAGGCGCGCGGTCGGCTCGGGCGGGCCGTTGTCGGCGGGCGCGGCGGGGCGCGGCACGTACCGCTGCTCCCCGTAGGACTGCGGGAAGGGCTCCTGGCGGCCGTAGCCGTACTCGGAGCGCGCCGGCGGCCAGCCGTCGGCGCCGGGGGCCTGCGGGTGGTCGGGGTACGCGGGGCGCGCGGCGGGCAGGTCGTGTCCGTTGTAGCCGCCGTCCCCGGCGTACGGGTCGGGCTCGGGGAGCTGCTGCTGCCGGTGCTGCGGGGGGATCCGCCGCGGCTCCGGGTCGGGCGGCGGCGCGGTGACGGTGATCGCCAGCCGGATGGGCTGGCCGCACTCGCGGCTGAGCGTGTCGCTGATCAGGGGGGCGAGCCGACCTTCCAGCACGCTTTTCGCGTACTCGTTCGAGACCCCGAGCAGTGCCGTTCCGGAGACGAGGGCGAGCGGCTGACAGTCCTCCAGCCAGCGGTGATCCTTGGCCTCCAGGCGCTGACCGTCCGCGAGCATGGAGGTCAGAGCGCGTGGCCAGACCGCGGCAAGGTCTGCGGGAAGGTCAGCCACGGAACACGCTCTCTCACTCGCTGGGGTGGTGCCTGGCGTCGGCGGCCGCCCGGGTGTGTGAGGGCGGAGGGGTCGGGAAAGGATCCGGAGTTCAGCAACGGTAGTCAGCGCGGCGTACGCACATCAAGTCATTGTCCACAGGGTGTGTACAAAGGGGCGTCCGGCGAGTTTGACCCACGGGACGGCTCGCGCGTACCGTGGCGAGGTCGAGTCTTCGACGGCTGCTGCCGCCTGCCTTCGGGCGCTCGGGCTCCTCGTGGGCGCACGGTGGCAGCCGTCGGCGGTCCACACCATGCCCGGGCACCCCGAAGTGCCGGGCCGAAGATCTCTGGAGCCTCCGAGTGAGCAAGCGCACTTTCCAGCCGAACAACCGGCGCCGGGCCAAGACCCACGGCTTCCGGCTGAGGATGCGGACGCGTGCCGGCCGCGCCATCATCGCCAACCGTCGCAGCAAGGGCCGCGCCCGCCTGTCGGCCTGAGTCGCGCCTGAGACCAGGTCCATGCGGTGCTGCCCTCCGAGAACCGGCTGAGGCGGCGCGAGGACTTCGCGACCGCGATGCGCCGAGGGCGCAGGGCCGGACGCCCGCACCTCGTCGTCCATCTGAGCGGTGGAACGGACCCGCACCCGGTGGGAGAGCCTGTCTCTCCGCCGCGTGCGGGTTTCGTCGTGAGCAAGGCCGTGGGCAACGCGGTGGTCCGCAACCGGGTGCAGCGACGTCTGCGGCACCTGGTGCGGGAGCGGCTGGGTCTGCTGCCCGCCGGTAGCCTGGTGGTCGTGCGGGCCCTGCCGGGCGCGGGCGACGCCGCCTACGCTCAGCTCGCCCGGGAGCTCGACGCCGCGCTGGACCGGCTGCTGGGAGGGGTACGGCCGTGAAGTACCCGCTGCTGCTGCTGATCAAGCTGTATCAGTGGACCATCAGCCCGCTGCTCGGGCCGGTCTGCCGCTATTACCCGTCGTGCTCCCACTACGGGTACGCCGCCATCCACCGGCACGGTGCGGTCAAGGGGACCGCGCTCACCGCTTGGCGCATCCTGCGCTGCAACCCCTGGTCCCGCGGCGGCGTCGATCACGTCCCGCCGCGGAAGCGTCCGGTCTGGCACCGGCGGCTGCGCGACCGTCTGCGGCCCCGGTCCCTGCCCCACGCCTCGCCCGGGGGTGCCCCCAACCATGCCCAAGGAGCCTGACCCGTGGACACGATCAATTCGATCCTCAGTCCCCTGTACTGGGTAGTCACCCAGATCATCGTCCTGTTCCACCGTCTCTACAGCCTCGTCTTCGACGAGGACAGCGGCTGGGCGTGGGGTCTGTCGATCGTCTCCCTGGTGGTCGTGATCCGGATCGCGCTGATCCCGCTGTTCGTCAAGCAGATCAAGGCGACGCGGAACATGCAGGCGCTCCAGCCGCGGATGAAGAAGATTCAGGAGCGGTACAAGAACGACCGGCAGCGTCAGTCCGAGGAGATGATGAAGCTGTACCGGGAGACGGGCACCAACCCGCTCTCGAGCTGCCTTCCGATCCTCGCGCAGTCGCCGTTCTTCATCGCCCTGTTCCAGGTGCTGAGCCACATCGCGGGCGACGACAAGGTCGGCGTGCTCACGGCGGATCAGGTGGCCAGCGCCCGCGAGGCGACGATCTTCGGGGCACCGATCGCCACCCGCTTCATGGACAGCGCGGACAAGGTGGCGGAGCTGGGGGCTTCGCTGGCGGAGGTCCGGACGGTCACGATCATCATGATCGTGCTGATGTCGGCGTCGCAGTTCTTCACGCAGCGCCAGCTCATGACGAAGAACGTCGACCTCACGGTCAAGACGCCGTTCATGAACCAGCAGAAGATGCTGATGTACGTCTTCCCGCTGATGTTCGCCGTCTTCGGCATCAACTTCCCGGTGGGCGTGCTGATCTACTGGCTGACCACCAACGTGTGGTCGATGGGCCAGCAGCTCTACGTGATCAACCGCAACCCCACCCCGGGCAGCGTCGCGTTCCAGCAGCGGCAGGAGCGGCTGCGCAAGAAGGGCAAGCTCAAGGAGGAGCCGGTCGCGGCCGAGGCCGCGCAGGCCGCCGAGGCCGCCCGGACCGTCCGCACGCAGCCGAAGCGGCAGCCGAAGTCGAAGCGCCAGGCGGGACCGGGACCGGCCCAGGGGCAGCAGCCCCGGAAGCAGCAGCCGGCGAGGAAGAACCCGCCGGGGAAGCCCGGCAAGCCGTCCGCGAAGAACAAGAAGTAGAGACGTGAGTAAGGAGTCCCACTCGTGACGGACACCACCTCGACCGCCGCCGCCGAGGACACCGATGTCCTGACCCGCCTGGAACAGGAGGGTGAGATCGCGGCCGACTACCTCGAGGGGCTTCTCGACATCGCGGACCTCGATGGCGACATCGACATGGACGTGGAGGGCGATCGGGCGGCGGTGTCGATCGTTGCCGACGGCCCCTCCCGCGATCTGCAGAAGCTGGTCGGCCGGGACGGCGAGGTCCTGGAGGCGCTCCAGGAGCTGACCCGCCTGGCCGTGCACCGGGAGACGGGCGAGCGCAGCCGGCTGATGCTGGACATCGCCGGGCACCGGGCGCGGAAGCGGGAGAAGCTCACCGCCCTGGGCACGCAGACCGCGCAGCAGGTGAAGGCGTCGGGTGAGCCGGTGAAGCTGAAGCCCATGACGCCGTTCGAGCGCAAGGTCGTGCACGACGCCGTGGCCGCCGCCGGGCTGCGCAGCGAGTCGGAGGGCGAGGAGCCGCAGCGCTGCGTCGTCGTCCTCCCATGAGCGCGGCGTCCGCGGACCCGGCCGGGACCGGGCTGCCCGAGCCGCCCGCCTCGGCGCACGAGATCTTCGGCGACCGGCTGCCCGACGCCGTCCGGTACGCCGAACTGCTCGCGGACGTCGGGGTGCGGCGCGGCCTCATCGGCCCCAGGGAGGTGCCGCGCCTGTGGGAGCGGCACCTGCTGAACTGTGCGGTGCTGTCCGAGGCCGTGCCCGAGCAGGTGACGGTGTGCGACGTGGGCTCGGGGGCCGGACTGCCCGGCATCCCGCTGGCCCTGGTCCGGCCGGATCTCCGCATCACGCTGCTGGAGCCGCTGCTGCGCCGCACCAACTTCCTCCAGGAGGTCGTGGAGCTGCTGGGCCTGGACCAGGTGACCGTGGTGCGGGGCCGGGCCGAGGAGGTGCTGAGCACCTTCACCCCGGTGCACGTGGTGACCGCGCGGGCGGTCGCCCCGCTGGACCGGCTCGCCGGGTGGGGGGTGCCGCTGCTGCGCCCCTACGGCGAGATGCTGGCGCTGAAGGGGGACACCGCGGAGGAGGAGTTGAAGAACGCGCGGGGCGCGCTGGGCAAGCTCGGCGTCGTGCGGAGTTCGGTGCTCCAGGTGGGGATCGGGCTGGTGGACCCGCCGTCCACGGTGGTGCGGGTGGAGGTCGGGGAAAGCCCCGGCGGGGTGCGGTTCGCCGCCAAGCGGGCCAAGGCCGCCCGGCGCGGGGCCCGGCGTTCCCACTGACGCGGGGCGCGGTGCGATTCGTCCGATGCGACGGCAATAGAGCCGAATATATCCCTGATGCGGAGTGTCGCCCCGGCCGGGGGGCTGGCGCATGGGCATCGTGTTTCACGTGAAACGCCGCTCGCTGCTCCAGGGAATCATCAGCCGCGGGCGCGCCGCCGCCGAGCCGCGCGACCGCAAGACCTCCCGCAGTACACCCACACGAGGGGCGCCGGAATCCACAGGCGGCCCTTCATCCACAAGTACCTGGTCCTCGCTGGTTCGCGACCCCCAGGGCATGGCAGGCTTTGAACCCACCAAGGCTGCACGTGTCGAGGAGAGTGAACCATTGCGGTCCGACGCCAATATCGCCGGGTCGACGGCCGATCCGGTCCCCGGCCCTCGGTCCGAGCCGACGGACGCTCCCGGGGGCGCGGTCGATATCGCCCCCGTGGCGCCGCCGCCCGGGGGCGAGTCACCGGGCCGGGCAGCCCAGCAGGCGGTCGAGGCCATGTACCGGGCGGGAGGAAGCCTCCCGAGGCCCGAACAGACCCGGGTCATGATCGTCGCGAACCAGAAGGGCGGCGTCGGCAAGACCACCACCACGGTCAATCTGGCCGCCTCCCTGGCCCTGCACGGGGCCCGGGTGCTGGTGATCGATCTGGACCCGCAGGGCAACGCCTCGACGGCGCTCGGGATCGACCACCACGCCGATGTGCCTTCGATCTACGACGTGCTCGTGGAGAGCAAGCCCCTCGCCGAGGTGGTCCAGCCGGTCCGCGATGTCGAGGGGCTTTTCTGCGCCCCCGCCACCATCGATCTGGCGGGCGCCGAGATCGAGTTGGTGTCCGTGGTGGCCCGTGAGAGCCGCCTGCTGCGGGCCATCAGCACCTACGAGCAGCCGCTGGACTACATCTTCATCGACTGCCCGCCGTCCCTCGGCCTGCTCACCGTGAACGCGCTGGTCGCCGGTGCCGAGGTAGTCATCCCGATCCAGTGCGAGTACTACGCGCTGGAGGGCCTCGGCCAGCTCCTGCGGAACGTGGAGCTGGTGCGGGGTCACCTCAACCCCCGGCTTCACGTCTCGACCATTCTCCTGACGATGTACGACGGAAGGACCCGTCTCGCCTCGCAGGTGGCGGACGAGGTCCGGAGCCACTTCGGTGACGAGGTGCTGCGGACCAACATCCCGCGCTCGGTCCGGATTTCCGAGGCGCCGAGTTACGGGCAGACGGTTCTCACCTATGATCCGGGCTCCAGCGGCTCGCTCTCCTACCTGGAGGCGGCGCGGGAGATCGCGCTGCGCGGAGCGCGCGACGACGGCCAGGCCCGGACGGAACAAGGACAGCACAGCCCGCTGAAGGGGGCGTCGTGACCGAACGACGGAGAGGACTCGGCCGGGGGCTCGGTGCCCTGATCCCGCCGGCGCCGACGGGCCCGGACGAGCACGCGGTGTCGGCGATCGACCCGGGCGCCGTCTCGCCCGCGGCGGTCCCGGTGCTGGCGCCCGACCGCGCGGTCCTGATCCCCACGGCTCCGCCCTCCTCGGAGGGCGACGGGCAGAACGGCGTTTCACGTGAAACGGCGCAGTCTCCTGGGTCCGCCGGCCCTGGCGGGGCCGGAGCGGGCGGAGAGGTCGCCGGGGCGCACTTCGCGGAGCTGCCTCTGGACGCGATCACGCCGAATCCGCGGCAGCCACGTGAGGTCTTCGACGAGGACGCGCTGGCCGAGCTGGTGACCTCCATCAAGGAGGTCGGCCTTCTCCAGCCGGTCGTGGTGCGGCAGTTGAGCCCGGACCGCTATGAGCTCATCATGGGCGAGCGGCGCTGGCGGGCGTGCCGGGAGGCCGGACTGAGCGCCATCCCGGCGATCGTCCGGGCCACCGACGACGACAAGATGCTCCTCGACGCGCTCCTGGAGAACCTGCACCGGGCCCAGCTGAACCCGCTGGAAGAGGCCGCCGCCTACGACCAGTTGCTCCGGGACTTCAAGTGCACGCACGATGAGCTGGCCGAGCGCATCGGCCGCTCCCGGCCCCAGGTGTCCAACACGCTCCGGCTGCTACGGCTTTCGCCCGCGGTGCAGCGGCGGGTGGCCGCCGGAGTGCTGTCGGCCGGGCACGCACGGGCGCTGCTCTCGGTGGAGGACCCGGCGGAGCAGGACCGCCTGGCCCACCGGATCGTGGCCGAGGGGCTGTCGGTACGGGCGATCGAGGAGATCGTCACGCTGCAGGGCTCGGCGACCACGAAGGACAGCGCGCGGGGCCGGGGGCCCCGGGCCGGCCGCCGGATCTCCCCGGCCCTGGAAAGCCTCGCCGGCCGGCTCTCCGACCGGTTCGAGACCCGGGTGAAGGTCGACCTGGGGCAGAAGAAGGGAAAGATCGTCGTCGAGTTCGCGTCGATAGAGGATCTGGAGCGGATCCTCGGCCAGTTGGCCCCCGGCGAGGGCCCGGTGCTGAATCAGCACCGGCCGGAGCCGGAGACCGACGAGGCCGGGGAGAGCGGCTGAGACCGGTGTCCGGCCGCCGCAGACGCCCCATGGATACGATGGGATCCATGGGGCGTCGGCTTGTTCCGCTCACGCTGGACAACCTCTCGGATCTGCCGTCCCGCTGCCGTGCCTGCGTCTTCTGGGAGCTGGATCCGGTCAGCGGCGAACGGGCGCGGCGGCACGGCCGGGCGGTCTCGGAGAAGGAGTCCTGGGTCTCGTCACTGCTGTCGGAGTGGGGGACCTGCGGACAGGTGGTCTACGTGGACGGCCGCCCGGTGGGCTTCGTGCTCTACGCGCCGCCCGCCTATGTGCCCCGCTCCGACGCCTTCCCCACCAGCCCGGTGTCGGCGGACGCCGTGCAGTTGATCACGGCGTGGATCGCACCGGCGTCCCGGGGGCAGGGGCTGGGGCGGACCATGATGCAGAGCATGGCGAAGGATCTCCTGGGACGCGGGGTGCGTGCGATCGAGGCGTTCGGGGACGCGCGGTCGCGGGACCCGATGTGCCTGCTGCCCGCCGACCATCTGCTGGCGGTGGGCTTCGAGGTCACCCGCCGGCACCCGGCGTTCCCCCGGCTGCGGCTCGAACTGCGGCGGGCGGTCTCCTGGCGTACCGACATGGAACTGGCCCTCGACCGGCTGCTCGGCGGCACCACACCGATCCCCGCGCTCAGGCGGTCCTGACACGGCGGAGGGCCCGAGAGGAGTCAGCCGATGAAGTCGCTCAGATCCCGCTCGATGGCGGCCTTCGGCTTGGCGCCGACGATCGTCTTGACGACGTCCCCGCCCCGGTAGACGTTCATCGTCGGGATGGAGAGGATGCCGTACTTCGCGGCGGTCACCGGGTTCTCGTCGATGTTCAGTTTGACGACGGTGATCTTCTCGGCGTGCTCGGCGGCGATCGCTTCCAGGGCCGGGGCGACCTGGCGGCAGGGACCGCACCACTCCGCCCAGAAGTCGACCAGGACCGGCTTGTCGCTCTGGAGGACCTTCTCCTCGAAGTCGGCGTCAGTGGCGGTCACGGTGGCACCAGCCATGGTGCTTCTCCTTTGTCTTTCGGGTTGTGTGTGGTGGCAGAACCTGGCGGTCAGACCTGGACGTCGGACGTGATCGACTCGGTGTCGGCCAGGGCGGCGAGATACCGCTCGGCGTCCAGAGCGGCGGCGCATCCGGTGCCGGCCGCGGTGATCGCCTGACGGTACGTGTGGTCAACGACATCGCCGGCGGCGAAGACACCGGG
Source organism: Streptomyces sp. URMC 129 (assembly GCF_051386415.1). Lineage (NCBI taxonomy): Bacteria > Bacillati > Actinomycetota > Actinomycetes > Kitasatosporales > Streptomycetaceae > Streptomyces > Streptomyces sp. URMC 129. Next base: position 6,107 of record NZ_JBPQTQ010000078.1, on the reverse strand, counting down.
GATGTTGGTGCGCGTCGTGGGGGCGTGCACGCTCACGTACCCCTCGGCGTCCAGGTCGAGCTGCCCCTTGAAGAGCTCGACCCGGGGGTCGTGGCCGATGGCGACGAAGAGGCCCGTCACCGGGAGACCGGACGTCTCGCCCGTCCTGGTGTTGCGCAGGGTGAGACCCGACAGCTTGCCATCGGTGCCGTGAATCTCCGCGACCTCGCTCTCCCAGATGAACTTGACCTTGGGGTCGGCGAAGGCCCGCTCCTGCATGGCGGCCGAGGCCCGCAGCGTGTCCCGGCGGTGGATCACGTAGACGGTCCGGGCGAAGCGGCTGAGGAAGGTGGCCTCCTCCATGGCGGTGTCGCCGCCGCCGATCACCGCGATGTCCTGCTCGCGGAAGAAGAAGCCGTCGCAGGTGGCACAGTAGGACACCCCGCGGCCGGAGAGTTCGTCCTCGTTGGGGAGCCCGAGCTTGCGGTGCTGGGAGCCGGTCGCCACGATGACGGCCTTCGCCCGGTGCACCGTGCCGGAGCTGTCGGTGACCAGCTTGACCTCACCGCTGAAGTCGACCGCCTCGACGTCATCCGCGATCAGCTCCGCGCCGAAGCGCTCGGCCTGGGCCCGCATGTTATCCATCAAGTCGGGGCCCATGATCCCCTCCTTGAACCCCGGGAAGTTCTCCACCTCGGTGGTGTTCATCAGGGCGCCGCCCGCGGTGACCGAGCCCTCGAAGACGAGCGGGCTGAGCGAGGCGCGTGCTGTGTACAGCGCGGCGGTGTAGCCCGCGGGTCCGGAGCCGATGATGATCACGTTGCGGACGTCGCTCACGGGATTCTTCCTTGTCTCGGTCAGCCATGACCCCGGCCGGGGTCCGTAGTCCAGTAACGGATCCTAGGGTCCCAGACATTCCCGTCGCCGCGGCGCGGTCAATCGCGGGGGTAGCTCTCCTGGAGGAGGACCTCTCCGGAAGCCGGTGACGAGGAGCCGACGCACCTCGCGTCGACCAGATAGGCGTCCACCTGTCCGGGATCGGCCGCGGTCGGGAACACGACGAGATAGGCGTCGACGCCCTCGTACTCCTCCTCTTCGGCGGCGAGCGGCACGTCCTGACGGCCGATCGCCGCCTCCACGCAGGACGGCACGACGGGTGCGGCCAACTCCGTGCTCTCCGGGAATCCCTGACTCTCGGGAACCGGTGTGCCGTCCGCCGACTCGGCGGTCAGGTCGGGGGTGTCCTCGACCTGCGCCAGCAGCTCGCGCACATCCGCCTCCAGTACCTCCGCCGGCGCTTCGGCGGCCTCGTCCGCCCGCGTCTCCTCGGAGCTCGCTCCCCCACCGGTGTCGAGCGTCTGCAGCACGGCGGCCCCCAGACCGAGACCGACCAGAGCCCCCACGGCCACCAACGCGAACCGCAGCCGTCGACCCCTCCCCGTTTCACGTGAAACGACGATGGGAGCTTCCGGGGGTACGGGGGTCGTCCCCCGGGAGATCGCAGTACGTGAAACGACGATGGGAGCTTCCGGGGGTTCGGGGGTCGTCCCCCGGGAGACCACGGCACGTGTAACCGAGCTGGCGGCGGCATCGGACAGGGCGGCGTCGATTCTGATGGCGATGTCGTCGGGGAGGGGGCCGGGATCGGGGAAGGTGGCGAGTTCCTCGCGGAGGGTCGTGAGGTCGGCGCGGATTTGTGCGCAGGAGGCGCAGTCCGTGAGGTGGGCGTGCAGTCGGGCCGCGTCGGCCCGGGGGAGCAGGTCTTCTTCGAGCGCCGCGATCTCGGCGGGCTCGGGATGAGGGTTGGTCATGAGGGCGCACCTCCTCCCCGCACGGTCTCGGTTTCTCCCTGGTCTCTCGGTGGTGGGACGGACGTGCCCGGCGCCTGGTTCCTTTCCGGCGGGTCCTGGGCGGCCTGCGGACGCAGGTGGCGCAGCAGGGGCAGGAGGCGCGCCCTGGCGCGGGCGCAGCGGCTCTTCACCGTGCCGACGGGGGTTTCGAGGATGCGGGCGGCCTCGGCGACGGGGTAGCCCTGCATGTCGACCAGGACCAGGGCGGCGCGCTGTTCGGCGGGAAGCTGGGCGAGGGCGAGGCGCAACTCGCGCCTGAGGTCCTGGCGTTCGGCGGGGCCCTCGGCGGACTCGTGGGGCTCCAGGAGGGCTTCCAGGCGCTCCGGCTCCGGCATGGGCGAGGTGCGCCGGGTCTTGGCCTTGCGGGCGCGGTCCAGGCAGGCGTTGACGGTGATGCGGTGCAGCCAGGTGGTGACGGCGGACTGGCCGCGGAAGGTGTGGGCGGCGCGGTAGGCGGAGACGAGCGCGTCCTGAAGGGCGTCGGCGGCCTCCTCCCGGTCCCCGAGCGTCCGCAGCGCGACGGCCCACAGCCGGTCGCGGTGACGGCGGACCAGTTCGGCGAAGGCGTCCGGGTCCCCGGCGGTGTGCCGGTCCAGCAACTCCTTGTCGCTGTCGACGGCAGGCTCGCGAGGCGGGCGTCTGCCCATGACGGACCCTCCCCCCTTCCTGATCTCCCGGGGCCCGGCGGGCGCTCCCGAGCTACCGGCGCCGGCTATTCGGCTACGGCGATGTTCGTGATGCGGCCACGGTAGTTGCCGTCGGAGCCCTGCGGCAGCTCGGTGAGCCAGACCAGGACGTAGCGGGTCTCGACCGGGGAGTCGGCCCGCAGGGTGAGCGAGTCGCCGGTGCCCTCGTCGAGGGGCGTGAAGCCCTCGATCGTCCCGGGCACGCTGTCCGCTCCGGGGGCCGCGCGGAACTCGACCGTGGTCGCGCCGATGGTGTCGACGGTGACGGAGGAGATCCGCCGCTGCTCGCCCAGGTCGAGGACGAGACCGAGGCCGGGCTTGAGGTTGCCGAAGGACGGATTCCCGAAGTAGTTCTTCGTCTGCCAGTAGGACGTGGGGTCGCCGTCGATGGTGTTCGGCGTGCTCTCCGGATCCTGTCCGCCGTTGCCGCCCGCGAAGGGGTCGAACTCCGTGACCGTCTCGATGCTGACCAGCTCGGGGATCTGCGGCTCGCTCTCCTCCTCGACGGGCGCCGTGGGGGGCGGCGCGGCCTCGGCCGGGGCGTCCCCCTTGAGGAGGGCGTCGGCGAGCTGCCAGCTTCCGAGGCCGAGCGCGGCGATGAGGAGGGCGGAGACGCCCCACTTCAGGGCGGCCCCGGTGCGGCCGGGCAGGGTGGGGATCGGGGCCGGCGCGCCGGCCGCTCCCGCCGTGGGGCCGGCGGACGCGCGGTGGGGGGCCAGGGTGCCGCGCTGATAGGTGGTCTGCTGGTAGCCCACCAGGGTGGTGGGAGTGGGATCCGGCGGCGGGATCCGGGGAAGGGCCGCGAGGGCCTTGCTCAGCTCTTCGGGGGCGGTGAAGGGCGGCTCGTGGCTGGCGGCGGTGGCGCCGTTGTTGTCGAGGGCGCGCATGGCCAGCTCGGAGAGGCCGCGGTGGACGCCCGCCCGGACCTGCTCCGGGGTGGCCAGCGGGTCGCGGGAGCCCTTTCCGAGCTCGGCCACGCCGCGCAGGCCATAGGCGCCGTCGCCGTAGGGCCAGCGCTGCGTCAGGGCGGCGTAGAGCAGGGCGCCGATGGCCTCGGTGTCCGCCCGGCGGGGCTCGCGGGAGGTGATGCCGCGGAGCGCGGCGTCGACGGCGAGGCCGCGGATGCGGAACTGGCCGGGGGCGGTGCGCAGCACGGTCGCCGGGGTGAGCCTGAGGTGGGCGAGGTCCTTGCGGTGGGCGGCGGCCATCGCCTGGGACACCTGCCCGGCGAGCGCGTAGACCTCGAAGGCGTCGAGGGGGCCGCTGTGCAGGACGGTGCTCAGCGGAACGGCGTCGGGGAGCCACTCCTGGATGACGTGGACGAGGCCGTTCTCCTCGGCCGCGTCGAGGACCTGCACGAAGCGGAGGTCGCCGACCAGGGCGGCGGAGCGGGCGGCGGTGAGGACGGCCTCGGCCCGCTCGTGTCCGGCGGGCAGCACGTGGACGCCGACCGCGCGGCGCAGTTTCTCGTCGACGGCGCGCCAGCTGCTGAAGCCGTCCAGTCGGGTGATGCACTCCTCGAGCCGGTACCGCTTCGCGAGCCGGTAACCGCTGTGCAGCTCGGGCGGGGCGGGGGCTTCCGCGGTGTCCTCGGCCGCAGCCGTGTCCGCCGAGGGGCTGTCGGCCGCCTGGGTGTCCTCAGGGTCCGTGGCGTGCTGGGCGCTCGCTGGACGCTGCGGTGAGCTCGTCGCCGTGCTCCGTTCCGCCACCGTCGTTCCCGCCTCCCCGATCTTGGCTGCCGGATGCTGACACTGCCAGACTCATTGTGCCGGTACTCCGTCACCCTGCACGACATGTGAGTACGGCCGCAGGTTGTACGGCGCGTGGCGCCCGGGTTGCGTGCGCGGGCTCGCCATGCGGTGATCCGGCGTGCGGGCGGGGGCTCAGCGGCCGAGGCGGGCGCGGACCATGCCGACGAGAGCGTTGAGCTCCTCGATGCGCATCCTGCGGGCGGCCAGGAAGAAGACGCCCAGCAGGACGACGCCGCCGGCGGTCAGCGCCGCCAGGGACCCGAGGACGCCCTCGCCGGCCGCGCCGAGGACTGCGAAGCCGACCGCGCCGCCGAGCAGCGCGGCGGGGATGCTGGCCCCGGCGAGCCGGATGTAGGTGCGCACCACGCGGGCGCCGTCGAGGTCGGCCCGCACCCGGTTGCGCAGGCGGCGCCAGGCGACCGCGACGCCCAGCGCGTAGGCGAGGCCGTAGCCGAAGGCGATGCCCGCGACGACCCAGCGGTCCGGCAGGACGGCGAAGCTGAGGCCGGAGAGGGCGATCCAGGCGGCGGAGACGATCACGGTGTTGTAGAAGGGCGTCCTGGTGTCCTCGTAGGCGTAGAAGGCGCGCAGCACGACGTACTGGGCGGAGAACGGGATCAGGCCCAGGCCGAACGCCATGAGGATGTAGCCGAAGGAGCGGGCACCCTCCTCGCCGGCCGAGCCGAAGAGCAGGGTGCACATCGGCACGCCGAGGGCGAGGAAGGCGAAGCCGGTGGGGACGATCGCCACGGCGGAGGTGCGCAGACCCTGGGAGAGGTCGTCGCGGACGGCGGCGGTGTCGCCGTCGGCGGCGGAGCGGGACAGGCGGGGCAGCAGGGCGGCCATGACGGAGACGGTGATGATGGCCTGCGGCATCTGCCAGATCAGCAGCGCGCTGTTGTAGGCGATGAAGCCGGTGCCGGGGTAGCCGTCGCGCTCGGCGTTCTCACCGGCCCAGGTGGCGATCTGGGTGACGACGACGAGACCGGCCTGGTTGGCGAGGACGAACAGGACGGTCCACTTGGCCATGGTGGCGGCCTTGCCCAGGCCGTGGCCGCGCCAGTCGAAGCGGAGCCGCATCCGGAACCCGGCGGCCCGGAGGTAGGGAATCATCGCCAGGGCTTGCACGACCAGGCCGAGGAGGGTGCCGACCCCGAGGAGGCGGACCCCCTCGGGGGTGATGGTGGTGACGCTCATGCCCGAGGTGCGCTGGGTGCCGTAGACCCACAGGAACATGCCGAAGGTGAAGATCACCACGATGTTGTTGAGGACGGGGGTCCACATCATCGGGCCGAAGTGGTCACGGGCGTTGAGGATCTGCCCGAGGACCACGTGGACGCCCATGAAGAAGATCGTCGGCAGGAAGTAGCGGGCGAAGGTGACGGCGACCTCGTTGGCGTGCTGGTCGTCCGCGATGGTGGCGGACATCATCCGGATCAGTAGCGGGGCGGCCAGCACGGCGGCGATGACGAGGCCGGCGAGGGCGACCATGACGAGGGTCAGGAGCCGGTTCGCGTAGGCGTCGCCGCCGTCGCTGTCGTTCTTCATCGCCCGGACGAGCTGGGGGACGAAGACGGAGTTGAGGCCGCCGCCGATGGTGAGGATGTAGATCATGGCCGGCAGGGACCAGGCGACCGTGTAGGTGTCGCCGAGGACGGCGGCGCCGAGCGCGGCGACGAGGACGAGCTGCCGGACGAAGCCGGTGATCCGGGAGACCAGGGTGCCGGCGGCCATGATGGCGCTGGAGCGCAGCAGTCCGCCGACCCGGCCTGTCTTCTTCGGGGCGGGCGGCGGGGCCGGGGCCGGTTCGGGGCGCCGCCGGGGGGCCGGCTGCCCGGGGG
>NZ_JBPQTQ010000077.1:0-29111 GCF_051386415.1 Streptomyces sp. URMC 129 | reverse complement strand
GGTCCGGGGGTGGTCATGGTGTGTCCCCTCCGCCGTGCCCCGCGGTGTCGTCGGGTGCGACGGGGGTGGCCGGGGGCGCGGCCGTCTCCGTCTCCCCGGCCGGTTCCGCCGCCGTTCGCGTGGCCGCCTCCGTCGCCGGTTCGCCGGCCGGCCCGGTCGCGGACGCGGCCCCGGCCGGAGGCCCGTCGGTCGCGTCCGCCGTCCGTGACGCGACGGCGTCCTCGGTGTCCTCGCTGTCCTCGGGCTCCGCGCTCTCGCCGCCCTCGTCGTCCTCCGGTTCGGGGTCCGGGGGCGGGGGCGGCGGCGGTGCCGGGGTGGGGTCGGTGTTCCCGAGGACGGTGCCGTCCGGGGCGAGGAACGCGGGCGGGCCGCCGGGCACCATGCCCAGCTCGCGGGCGCGGTCGGCCAGCGCGTCGGGTGCCGAGTACGCGTCCACCTCGGCCTGGAGCCGCTGCTGCTCGTCGGTCAGCTCGCGGGTTTCCTGGCGCAGCTCGCTGAGGGTGAACGATCCTTCGTTGAGCGAGGCGTTGAGGATCAGCAGGCAGAGCATCCCGCCCGCCAGCAGCAACACGATCAGCAGGACGAACGGGGTGCGGGCGGCCGAGGAGGACCGGGTCGGGACGAGGCCGGTCAGCCGGGCCAGGCGCGCCTGCGCGGCCGGCCCCGGGGGGCGCGCGGGGCTCACCGGACGGCCTCCCTGACGCGCTCGGCGGCGCGCAGCCGGGCGGGGGCGGCGCGCCGGTTCTCCGCGATCTCCTCGGCGGTGGGCAGCTCCGCGCCCCGGGTGAGCAGCCGCAGCCGGGGCTGGTACTGCTCGGGGACGACGGGCAGGCCCGCCGGGGCGGTGGTCTCCGCGCCCTCGGCCAGCACGCGCTTCACCAGCCGGTCCTCCAGCGAGTGGTACGACAGCACGACGATCCGCCCGCCGACACGGAGGGCGTCGAGCGCGGCGGGGACGGCCCGTTCCAGGGTGGCGAGTTCGCCGTTGACCTCGATGCGCAGGGCCTGGAACGTGCGCTTGGCGGGGTTGCCGCCGGTCCGCATGGCCGCCTGGGGCAGGGCCTCGCGGATCAGGGCGACAAGCCGGGCGCTGGTGGTGATGGGCTCCCGGGCGCGCTCGCGGACGACCGCGTCGACGATGCGGCGGGCGAACCGCTCCTCGCCGTAGTGGCGCAGGACGCGGACGAGGTCGCCGGGCGGGTAGGTGTTGAGGACGTCGGCGGCGCTGGGCCCGGCGGACTGGTCCATCCGCATGTCGAGCGGGGCGTCCTGCGCGTAGGCGAAGCCGCGGTCCGCCTCGTCCAGTTGCATGGAGGAGACGCCGAGGTCGAACAGGACCCCGGCCACCCGGGTGACCCCCAGCCCGGCGAGCACGGCGGGGAGTTCGTCGTAGACCGCGTGGACCAGCGTCGCCCGGTCGCCGTACGGGGCGAGGCGTTGGCCCGCCAGCCGCAGCGCCACGGGGTCGCGGTCGAGGGCGACGAGCCGGATGGAGGGGAACGTCGCCAGCAGGGCCTCGCTGTGGCCGCCCAGACCGAGGGTGCAGTCGACGGCGACGGCGCCCGAGGCATGCAGCGCCGGGCCCAGCAGGTCCAGGCATCGCTGGAGCAGAACGGGGCGGTGCCGGGCTTCCGGCGGCCGGTCGTTGCTGGTCGTCATGCGCCTTCCGGGGGGAGGTGAGGCAGGTGGCGGGCGAAGACGGCGGCCTGGTGCACGCCTCCCAGTGCGCGTCACATTAGCCCACCAGTTTTGCCGGTCAATCACTGAGGTTGATCGCGACCGGCGTTTCGCGCCGGGGCGGGGCACGCCTGGCGCACGGGCGCGACTGTGACCGGCGTCACTCGTCGTGGCGCGACGGAGCCCCTGGGCTCGTACTACCTTCTCGCCTATGTCTCACACGGTTACGGACGAGCTGGTGGCGGCCAACAAGCGGTACGCCGAGACGTTCACCCACTCTGGCCTGCCCGCCCGCCCCGCGCGCGAGGTGGCCATCGTGGCCTGCATGGACGCGCGACTGGATCTCATGCCCGCCCTCGGCCTCGCGATCGGCGAGTGCCACACCATGCGCAACGCGGGGGGCGTGGTCACGGACGACGTGATCCGCTCCCTGAGCATCAGTCAGCGCGAGCTGGGCACGAAGGCCGTCGTGCTGATCCACCACACCGGCTGCGGGTTGCTCGGCATCACCGAGGAATGGCGCCAGGAGCTGGAGCTGGAGGTCGGCCAGAAGCCGATGTGGCCGGTTGAGTCGTTCAAGGACCTCGACCAGGACGTCCGGCAGTCCATGGCCCGCGTGCGCACCTCGCCTTTCCTCCCGCACACTGATGACGTACGCGGTTTCGTGTTCGATGTGACGACCGGTCTGCTCCGGGAGATCGACCCGGCCGGCACCCCCGCCTCGTGACGTGTGCCCCCCGTAGTGTGAAGAATGCTGCGGGGAGGCAACCGTCCGGATCCGTTCGGGTGTCGCGGTCATCGACGCGTTGTCGGCACGGCCGCGGCCACCATGGCGGGCCGGGCATGGGATGAGGGGCCGAGGAGGGCCGGGTGACGACCTATGGGGAGCAAACGAAGCTCACCGATCTGAGCGCCACGGCGGACGCGGTACGCCGCGCCGTGGAGAGCGTGATCGAGGGCAAGCCGGAGGTCGTGCGGCTCTCCTTGACGGTTCTGCTCGCCGGGGGGCACCTGCTGCTGGAGGACGTACCCGGCGTGGGGAAGACGATGCTGGCGAAGACGCTGGCGAAGTCCATCGACTGTTCGGTGCAGCGGATCCAGTTCACGCCGGATCTGCTGCCCTCCGACATCACGGGCGTCAGCGTCTACGACCAGCAGCGCAAGGAGTTCGAGTTCAAGCCGGGCGCGGTCTTCGCGCAGATCGTCATCGGCGACGAGATCAACCGCGCCTCGCCCAAGACCCAGTCGGCGCTGCTGGAGGCGATGGAAGAGCGCCAGGTCACGGCGGACGGCAGCACGTACGCGCTGCCGTCGCCGTTCATGGTCATCGCGACCCAGAACCCGGTCGAGATGGAGGGCACCTACCCGCTGCCCGAGGCGCAGCGCGACCGGTTCATGGCCCGCGTCTCGGTGGGCTACCCGAGTCCCGAGGCCGAGCTGCGGATGCTGGAGTCGCACGGCGGGTTCTCCCCGCTGGACGCGCTGCGGCCCGCCGCGCACGCCGACGACATCGTGAAGCTGATCGACGCCGTGCGGGAGGTCCACGTCTCGGACGCGGTGCGGCGGTACGCGGTGGACCTCACCACGGCCACCCGCGTCCACCCCGAGCTGCGGCTCGGGGCCTCGCCGCGGGCCACGCTGCACCTGCTGCGCGCGGCGAAGGCGTCGGCCGCGCTGGCCGGGCGCGGCTTCGTGCTGCCCGACGACATCCAGCACCTCGCGGTGCCGGTGCTGGCCCACCGGCTGCTGCCGTCCGCGCAGGCGCAGCTCAACCGGCACACCACGGAGCAGTTCGTCACCGACATCCTGCGCCGCACGTCCGTACCCGATCCGTACGCCGCCCAGCGGCTCCGGGGCTTCTAGATGGCGTGGCCCGGCGCGCCGGCCACCGGCGGGGCCGGCGGCGAGGACGACCGGGGGCCGCTGCGGGCCGCGTTCGGCGGGCTGACCACGCGCGGCCGGTCCTTCCTGGCCGCGGGCGGCGCCGCCGCCGTCTGCGCCTACACGCTGGGCCAGCCCGACCTGCTGCGCGTCGGCATGCTGCTGGCCGCGCTGCCGGTGCTGTGCGTGGTGGTGCTGCACCGCACGCGCAGCCGGGTGGCCGCGGCGCGCCGGCTCGCGCCCGCGCGGGTGCCGGCGGGCAGCGAGTCGCGGGTGCACCTGCGGGTGGAGAACGTGGCCCGCGTCCCCAGCGGGCTGCTGCTGCTCCAGGACCGGGTGCCGTACGTGCTGGGGCCACGGCCGAGGTTCGTGCTGGACCGCGTCGAGCCGGGCGGGCGGCGCGAGGTCACCTACCGGGTCCGCTCCGACCTGCGGGGCCGTTACCCGCTGGGGCCGCTCCAGCTCCGGCTGGCCGACCCGTTCGGGATGGTGGAGCTGAGCCGGTCGTTCAACGCCTTCGACGTGATGACCGTGCTGCCGCGCATCGAGGACCTGCCGCCGGTGGCGCTGGGCGGCGACAGCAACGGCCACGGGGACGGCCGGCAGCGCGCGATCGCGATCGCCGGGGACGACGACATCATCCCCAGGGACTACCGGCACGGCGACGACCTGCGCCGGGTGCACTGGCGGTCGACGGCGCACCGCGGGTCGCTGATGGTGCGGCGTGAGGAGCAGCCGCTGAAGGCGCGGTGCACGGTGCTGCTGGACACCCGGCGCGGCGGGTACGTCGGGGGCGGCCCCGAGTCGCCGTTCGAGCGGGCGGTGTCGGGGGCCGCGTCGGTCGTGGCGCACGTCGCGGCGCGGGGGTACGCGGTGCGGCTGCTGACCGACACCGGGACGCTGCTGCCCGGCCCCGACACCGAGGCGTCCGACCCCTCCGAGGTGACCGGGCTCATCCTGGACGCCCTCGCGGTCGTGGAGCACTCGGCGGGCGGCGGCCTGGAGGGCGCCCAGGCGGCGCTGCGCGGCGGGGACGGCGGGCTGCTGGTCGCGTTCGCCGGTGCCCTGGACGACGAGCAGGTCGCGGTGCTGGGGCGGCTGCGGCAGCGCGCCGGGAACGCGGTGGCCTTCGTGGCGGCGGGCCAGCTCGGCGCCGCGTACGAGGCCGACCGGCTGCGCGCGCTGCGCGCGGCGGGGTGGACGGCGCTGTCGCACCATCCCGGCGTCCCGCTGGCCCGGCTGTGGCAGCAGGCCGCCGCGGACGCGCCGGGATCCGGCCGGAGGCCGTACTGAACGGCCGCGCGAGCCGCGCGCGCCGGATGGGATGGACGGGGAGATGAACGGCCTGATGGACGGCAGGATACGCATCGCCTGCGCCGCGTGGCTGGCCACGCTGGCCGCGGCGGGGGCGATGCTGCCGCTGATCGACGGCGGGGAGTGGCTGCTCCGGGCCGGCCTGCTGCTCACCGCGCAGTCGGCCGCCGGGATGCTGACGCGCCGGCGCGGGGTGCCCGCCGCCGTGTCGGTCGGGGCGCAGCTACTGGTGTCGCTGCTGCTGCTCACCCTGGCGTGTGCGCGGGAGTACGCGGCGGCCGGTCTGCTGCCGGGACCGGCCGTGTTCGACCGGTTCGGGCGACTGATCACCGCCGGGGCGGAGGACATCGGCAACTACCCGGCACCGGCCCCGGCGACCGACGGCATCATGCTGCTGGTCTTCGGCGGCGTGCTGCTCATCGGGCTGCTGGTCGACCTGCTCGCGGTGACCCTGCGCAGCGCCGCCGCGGCCGGGCTGCCGCTGCTCGCGCTGTACTCGGTGGCCGCCGGGGTCGCGCGGGACGACGGCGGCTGGCCGTACTTCATGATCGCCGCGGCCGGATTCCTGGTGCTGCTGCTGGCCGAGGGGCGGGACCGGCTGGGCACCTGGGGCCGCTTCTTCGCCGGCCCGGGACACGGGCGGCAGATGACGCCGCACGACCACGGACGGGCGGCCGGGCCGCGGACGCGGGCGGGCCGCCGGATCGGCGCGCTGACGCTGGGCGTCGCGGTGCTCGCGCCGTCGCTGCTGCCGTCGCTGGGCGGGGGGCTGTTCGACCTGGACGGCGAGGACGGCTCCGGCCCGGGCGGCTCGGCGTCGGTCACCTCGGTGAACCCGGTGGTGGCGCTCCAGGACCAGCTGAACCGGCCACGCAACCAGCGCCTGCTGGCCTACCGGACGGACAGCACCCAGCCGTCGGAGATGTATCTGCGGCTGGTGGCGCTGGACGAGTTCGACGGCGAGGAGTGGCGCTCCTCGGGCTGGCACGAGCCGGCGCCGCCCGCGCCGCCGTGGCCGGTGTTCGGGCTGACGTCCGCGGTGCCCAGGACCGGGGCGACCACGGTGATCGAGGCGGAGGAGACCTACCGCCAGCCGTCACTGCCGGTGCCGTACCCGGCGCAGTCGATCGGGACGGACGGCGACTGGCTGTTCGACCGCGGCTCGCAGACGCTGGTGGCGGGCGACGACGAGGAGTCCACGCAGGGCCGCACCTACGAGGTGGAGCACCTGCTGGTGGCCCCCACCGCCGAGCAGCTCGCGAACGCGCCGGCGCCCGCGCCGGAGATCCAGGAGTACTACACGCAGGTCCCGGACGACCTGCCCCCGGAGGTCCGCGACACGGCACTCGACGTCACCGCGGGCGCCGCCAACGACTACGAGCGGGGGGTCGCGCTCCAGACCTGGTTCACGCGCGACGGCGGTTTCCGCTACGACACCGCCGTGCAGTCGGGCTCGGGCACCGAGGCCATCGTGCGGTTCCTCCAGGACCGCGAGGGCTTCTGCGTGCACTTCGCCTTCACCATGGCCGCGATGGCCCGCGCGCTGGGCATCCCCGCCCAGGTGGCGGTCGGCTTCACCCCGGGCGTCCGGCAGGCCGACGGCAGCTACGAGGTGGGCACGCACAACGCGCACGCCTGGCCCGAGCTGTACTTCGAAGGCGTGGGCTGGGTCCGCTTCGAGCCCACCCCCGGCCAGGGCAGCCAGCCGCCGTACACGCGGCCCGAGGCCCCGGCGCCGGGCCCGGACGACCCGGAGGAGACGCCGGAGCCGGAGCCCAGCCCCTCGCAGACCGCGCCCGGCCCGGCGACCAGCGCGCCCGACCCGTGCGACACCCAGCCCGGCGGGGAGTGCGGCGACCGGCCGCGTACCCCGGAGGACGCCCACGACGAGGCCGGCTGGCCGGTCTGGCCCGTGATGTGGACCGGCGGCGGGCTGCTCGCCGCCTGCCTGGCGGCCGGGCCGCTGCTGTGGCGGTCCCGGGTGCGGGCGCGGCGGCTGCTGCCGGACGCGGGCCCGCTCCCGGCCTGGCGGGAGCTGCTGGACAGCGCCTGGGACCACGGCATCACGCCGCTGGCCTGGGAGACGCCGCGGCAGGCGGCGGAGCGCGTGGTGCGGGTGGCCGGGCTGACCGGGGCTCCGGCCGAGGCGGTGGCGCGGGTCGCGCTGGCCGTGGAGGAGGAGCTGTACGCGCCGCACGGGGCGCGCCCGGAGCGGCGGCTCGCGCACGACGTGCGCACCGCGCGGGCGGGCCTGCGGGCCGGCGCGGGGCGGCTCGCCCGGCTGCGGGCCCTGCTCCTGCCACGTTCCGCCCTGCGGGTGACGCGGACGGTGACCGAACGGCGTGTCGCCGCCGCGGCCCGGCTGCGGACGCGGCTGGCGCGGCCGGCCGCCCGCCGCCCCCGGCGGCGGGCCTGACCGCCGCCCGGGGCGGAGCGGCCCGCCGGGCACCCACGCGCGGGGCATGACAGCGAGGCATGACAGCGAGGCATGACAGCGAGGCATGACAGCGAGGGGCCGCCCGGAGATCCGGGCGGCCCCTCGCGCACGTCGTGTGTGTGTCAGTCGTCCCGCTCTTCGCGGCGGCGCTGCCAGCGCTCCTCGATCCGCGTCATCATCGAGCGGCGCTGCCGCTGCCCGCGCGGCTGCCGCCGTCCAGGGGCCGCGCCGCGGGCCGGGGCCGCGCCACCCGGCGGCGTCCTGCGCCAGCCGGTCACGGCGACGACGGCACAGCCGAGCATGACCAGGAATCCCACCACGCTGAGGGCGATGAACTGGGCGACCATGCCCCCCATGAGGAGGCCGATGCCCACCAGGAAGCCGACGATCGCCTGATAAACCCGCTTGCGGGAATAGGTGCGCAGCTCGGTGCCCTCCAGAGCTGTCGCGAATTTGGGATCTTCGGCGTACAGCGCGCGCTCCATCTGTTCGAGCATGCGCTGCTCGTGGTCCGAGAGCGGCACGGAGTCCTCCTACTCGTCGGTCGCGGTGGCGACCCGATCCGACTCTTCAAGGATAGGCAGGGATGCCTCCCTGTGAAACCCACCCCTGTACGCCAATTTCGCCCACCACACCCGGCTTCCAGGCCCCGCGGGGGATGAAAAACACTTTCCCTCACCGGCCCCGGATCATGCCGCAGGGCTCTTGTCGATGATACGAGGAACCGGGCTACTGGTCGCCCGGAAGCTCGGCCAGCATGTGGAGCTGACCTGCGATCGCCTGGAACGCGGGCCGCCCGGCCGCCTCCGCCTCCAGCCTGGTCAGCGCCTGGAGGGCGTCGGGCTCGGTGTCCACCAGCGACCCGGGCACCAGATCGGCGAAGATCCGCACGCCGTGCACCTCGCCGGGGACCAGCCCCGCCCCGGTCACCAGCGCTGTGAGCTGCGCCACGGTGAAGCGGTGGGGCACCGGGTCGGCCCGGCCCCAGCGCCCGGCCGGGTCCCGGAGCGCCTGTCGGGCCTCCGAGAAGCGACCGGCCAGCGCCCGGGAGAGCACCGCGCCGCCCACCCCGGCCGCCAGCAGGCTCAGCGTGCCGCCGGTGCGGCGCAGCGCGCCGGTCACGGCCCGCAGCGCCACGGCCGGGTCCTCCACCTGTTCCAGCACGCCGTGGCAGAGCACCATGTCGTACGCCGCGCGGCCGGCGACGTCGAGCAGGTCCTGGGTGTCCCCCTGCACGCCGCGCACCCTTCCCCAGACTCCGTCCGGGGGGTCCCCCATGGCCACGCGCTCCTCGGCCGCCCGCCGCTCCAGCGCGAACAGCGCGTCCGGGCTGGGGTCCACCACGGTGACGCGGTGCCCGAGCCCCGCCACGGGGACGGCGAAACGTCCGCTGCCCCCGCCCAGGTCCAGCACGTCCAGCGCGGGCCGCCCCGCGGCCAGGGCCCGGTGCCGCAGCGCCTCGCGCAGCACCTCCCACACCACGCCCGCGCGCAGCGCTGCGTGCGGACCCGACAAGGACGCCCCCGCGGCGCGGGCCCTCGGCTGTGACGGCATGGCGGGTGGCTCCTCGTGCGCGACGTACGGTGTGTCGGTGTGCCCGGCGGACCGGGCGCAACCACCCTACTTCGCGGCGGGCCCCTCCGGATCGCGGTCCGCCCGCGGCACCGGCCGGCGCACCAGCATCTCCTCCACCAGCCGCAGGAAGAAGCCGCCCGCGCGGCGCAGGTCGTCCGCGTCGCCGCGCCCGGCCACGCCGCGGATCCCGGCCTCTATCCGGGCCCGCCGCTCGGCGCTGGCGGCGAACAGCACGCTCCACTCGGCCAGTTCGGGGGCTATCTCCGGCAGCACCTCCCACACGCTGCGGATCCTGCGCCGGCCGCGGGCCGTCGGCTCCGGCCGGCCGCGCACGGCGAGCACGGCCGCGGCGGCGCGCAGCGCGGCGAGGTGGGCGGCCACATACGCCTCGCCCGGGTCGGAGAGCGAGGCCGCCTCGGCCAGGCCGCGCTCGGCCTGGGCGAGGAGGTCGAGAGCGGCGGGCGATGCGGGCGCCCGGCGCGGCACAGGGTGCACATCGGTCGGGAGTCCGGTCATGACGAACCTCCGTAAGGTGCGACGATTCTGCGCGGTATGCGCGTCTGTGCACATGGTGAGCCATGGCACTGACAATTCCTTTCGCGTGCCGGGGGCGGCGGCCGGCGGTGGAGAATCCCCCTCATGACACCCACCAGCACGCGGCGCGGTGCCACCCGGCGGCGGCTTTACGACGCGGCCGTCTCCCTCATCGCCGAACAGGGCTTCTCCTCCACCACCGTCGACCAGATCGCCGAGCGGGCGGGCGTGGCGAAGGGCACCGTCTACTACAACTTCGCCGGGAAGACCGAGTTGTTCGAGGCGCTCCTGCGCGACGGCGTCGCGCCGTTGACCGTTTCCCTGCGCACGGCGGCCCGTTCGGCGTTCGCCGTGGGCGGCGGCGCGGCCGACGCGCTGGAGGCGATGGCGGCGGCCGGGCTCGATTTCGTCATATCCCGGCCGGACTTCACGCGGCTGCTCGTGGCCGAGCAGTGGCGCACCAACCGCTCCTGGCAGCCCACGCTCCTCGACGTGCACCGGCAGGTGGCCGGGGTGGTCGAGGAGGTGCTCCGGGCGGGCGTGAAGTCCGGCGAGTTCGACAGCGCCCTCGACATCCAGGTCACCGCCGGGGCCCTGGTCGGCATGGTGATCGTCGGCGCGCTCGACTGGCAGTCCTTCCACCCCGGCCGTTCCCCGGAGGACGTGCGCGCCGCCCTCTCGCCCCTGCTCAGGGGCGGCCTGGCCCGGCGCGCCGGGTAAGGTTCTGGCCCATGGCACGCATCGTGGTGGTCGGCGCCGGCATGGGCGCCATGGCTGCCGCCGCCCGGCTGGCCACCGCGGGCCACCGGGTGACGGTCGTCGAACGCGGCGACACCCACGGCGGCGCGCTCGGCCGCCACGAGCGCGACGGGTTCGCGTTCGACACCGGGCCCGGGCTGCTGCACTTCCCCGCCGTCTGGCGGGATCTGTTCATCAAGACCGGCCGGGAGGAACTGGCCGACCGCGTCGCCCTGACCCAGGTGGACCCGGCGGTCGAGCACCGTTTCCACGACGGCAGCGCCGTCCTGCTGCCCGCCGCGCTCGGCGGCGTCCGGCAGGCGCTGGACGCGGCCCTCGGCGCCGGGTCCGGCGACCGCTGGGCCGGTCTCCTCGGCCGGGCCCGCCGGACCTGGGAGGCGACCCGCCGCCCGCTGCTGGAGGAGCCGCTGACGGACCCGCGCCGGCTGGCCGCGTTCGCCGACGACCCCTACCCCGTCCCGCGCCGCGGCCTCCTGCCGCGCCGGGACCGGGACACGACCCTGGCCGGGGTGGCCCGCCGCGAACTGCGCGATCCGCGGCTGGCCGCCATGCTCACCGGCATCGTCCAGGACTACGGCTGCGACCCGGCGACGGCCCCGGCGGGCGCGGCGGTCCTCGCCTACGCGGAGCAGACGTTCGGCACCTGGTACCCGGCCGGCGGGATGCGGGCGCTGGCCGACGCGGTGTACCGGCGCTGCCTCGACCGCGGCGTGGAGTTCGTCTTCGGTGCCCCCGCCGCCCGGATCCTGGCGGCCGACGGCCGCGCGGCGGGCGTCGAACTGGACGACGGCACGCGGTATCCGGCCGACTCGGTGGTGTGGGCGGCGCCGGGTGTGGGCCAACCGCCGTCCGGGGCGAGCCGGTTCACGCTGCTGCTGGCGCTGCGCGGCGCCCGCCCGGCCGGGACACCGCACCGGACGCTGGTGCACACCGGGGAGCTGACCGTCTCGGTGCTCCGCCCCGACGACCCGTCCCTGGTGCCCGGCCCCGGCCACGAGACGGCGGTGCTGTCGGCACGGGCGCCGGCGCAGGGCGCGGGCCCGGTCGACTGGACGGCCCCCGGCGCGGTCCGGGAGTTCACCGAACGCCTGCTGACCGCCGCCGACGCGGCCGGTCTGGGCCTGCGCCCGAGAATCCTGTGGCACGAGGCGCGCACGCCGCTCGACGTGGAACGCCGGACCGGCGTGCCGGGCGGCACGATCCCGCCCCCGGCGCTGGCGGGCCGCTCCGCCGCGTTCCTGTCCACCCCCAACACCGGCCGCCTGCCCGGCGCCTACCGGGCCGGCAGCCTGGCCCACCCCGGCGGCGGCCTGGCCCACACGGGCATGTCCGGCGCCCTGGCCGCCGGCCTGATCACGGAAGGCCCGCACTGGCGGGGCTCCTCCTGAGGGGCCACGACGCCTGGCGTCCCGCCCCGGTCCCGCGCGTGGGGCAGGCCGGAGCCACGTGCGGGTTTCCGCCCCCGCGCCTCGATCACCGTGTCACCTCGCGGAGGCATCGGGCGGGGCCCACGCGGGAGGCCGCCCGGGCAGGGGCCAGGCCCGTCGTCGGAGATCCCGTCCTGCCACGACGCTCCCCCGGCCCGGAGGCCGGGCGGTGCCCCAGGGGCGCACGCCCGCCGCGTTGCCGAACCGCCCACGTACTCCCCCGGACCGAGGTCCTCGGGGGAACGGCGACGACCCGGCGCGCCGCGCTCGCAGGCACCGTGGGCCCCTCCCGGGCCCGGTGGGCCCGGGGGCGCGTTACGGAACCGCCGGACGCCCGGCGGTCGCCTTGCGGAACGCCCCTGCGTGCGGGCCGCAGGCCCGGGGCACATCGGAGCACGCGATGCCGGTCGCGGCGGTTCGCGGACGGCCAGGCCGGAATCGGGGTGTCCCACGGCTCCCGCGACGCGCGTTCAGTACCGCTGGTCGTCCGTGTAGTAGTAGCCCGACGCGTCGTAGCCGCCGCCCTGCGGGGGGTATTCCTCGGCGGGCGGGTAGCCGTAGCCGCCCGTCGTCGTCTCCTGGGGGGCCGTCTCGCGCTGGTGCGGCATCCAGACGCCGCCGGGCGGGGTCTCCTGGTGGTACGGGTACTCCGTCGCGTACGTCGTCGCCGCGTACGGCTGGGCCGCGTACTCGTCCCACGCCTGGCCCTCGGCGACGGTGGCGTACGGGTCGGCGTAGGCGGCGGCCGGGTCGTAGGACTCCTGGTACCCGGGGACGGCCTGGTACGGCTCCGCCGCGTAGGACGCCTCGGCGTCCGGCTCCCCGCCCGGCGGCGCGGGGTACGGCTCGCGCGTCCCGAACGCCTGGAACCCGTCGGCCGGGGTGTCGTCGTCCAGGTCCACGGCCGCCATCTCCTGGGTGAACTCCGGCGCTTCCTCCGGGAGCGGCGGCGGGGGCGGCGGGCTCGCCGCGGAGGCGGCGGCGGGGGCCGGACGGCCCGCGCGGCGGCGCCTGCTGGTGCCGGGCTTGCCGCCCAGCGCCCAGCCGGTGGAGAAGCCGCGCCGGAAGGACAGCGTCACGAACGTCTGCCCCGTCGCGAAGGCGATCGTGCCCAGGGCGATCACGAAGACCGAGGACGTCAGCACCCCCAGCACCACGCCGAGGAAGCCGCAGAACGCCACCAGGCGCCAGCGCAGCCGCGCCTTGTACTGGAGCAGGACCTCACCGAGCAACCACAGGGCGACGATTCCGAACGCGATGTAGAGGACCGTCCAGCCCATGTACGCCCCTCTCCGCAGCGGTTCACGTGCGTTGATGCAGACCCAGGTTCCGGTAGACGTCCAGCGTCGCCGTGGAGTGAGTCGACGTGTTCAGCGTGATGAAGTGCAGCCCCGGGATGTCTTCATCCATCAGCTTCGCGCACAACTCCGTGGCGAACTCGATCCCGACCGAGCGTACAGCCAACGGGTCGTCTTTGACCTCGAGGATGCGCCTTTCCAACTCCGGGGGGAACGTGGCGTTGCTGAGTTGTGTGAAGCGCTCGATCTGCCGGACGCTCGTGATCGGCATGACCTCCGGGATGATCGGCGTCTCGCAGCCCGCCGCCGCCACCCGGTCGCGCAGCCGCAGGTAGTCCTCGGGGTAGAAGAACATCTGGGTGATCGCGTAGTCCGCGCCCGCGCGGCACTTGGCGACGAAGTGCCGGACGTCGGTGTCCCAGTCCGTCGACCGGGGGTGCATCTCGGGGAAGGCCGCCACGCCGACGCAGAAGTCCCCCGACTCCTTGATGAGACGGACCAGTTCGGCCGCGTACGTCACGCCCTCGGGGTGCCGCGTCCACTCGCCCATCGGGTCGCCCGGCGGGTCGCCGCGCAGCGCCAGCATGTTCCGGATGCCGGCGCCCGCGTACTGCCCGATGATGTTCCGCAGTTCGGCCACCGAGTGGTTCACGGCGGTCAGGTGGGCGACCGGGGTCAGCGTCGTCTCGGTGGCGATCTGCTCGGTGGCGCGCACGGTCCGCTCCCGCGAGGAGCCCCCGGCGCCGTAGGTGACCGAGACGAACGTGGGTCCGGCCGCCTCGACCCTGCGGATCGCGTTCCACAGCGTGCGCTCGCCCTGCTCGGTCCTGGGCGGGGTGAACTCGAAGGAGTACGAACGCTCGCCGGCCGCGAGCAGCTCGCGCACCGTCTGCGCCCTTCCGACCATCGTGCTGGGAATCCCGAGAGCCATAACGGCAGGTTACCCACGCGGCACGGTCAGGTCTCCTGCCGTCCGGTCTGCGGACGCTCCCGCAGCCGCCGCGCCAGCCCGGCCGCCGCCGCGCCCGGGTCGTCGGCCTCCGTCAGCGCCCGCACGACCACCACGCGGCGGGCTCCGGCGTCGAGCACCTGGTCGAGATTGCCCGCGTCGATGCCGCCGATGGCGAACCACGGGCGGTCGCCCGCCACCGAGGCGGCGTACCGCACCAGGGACAGCCCGGGCGCGGGCCGGCCGGGCTTGGTGGGGGTGGGCCAGCAGGGCCCGGCGCAGAAGTAGTCCACGGCCGGGTCGGCGACGGCGGCGTCCACCTCGGCCTCGGCGTGGGTGGAGCGGCCGATGAGGACCCCGCCGCCCAGGATGGCCCGGGCGGCGGGCACGGGCAGGTCGCCCTGGCCCAGGTGGAGCACGTCGGAGCCGGCGGCGTGCGCGACGTCGGCCCGGTCGTTGACCGCGAGGAGCTTCCCGTGCCGCCGGCAGGCGTCGGCGAAGACCTCCAGCCAGTGGAGCTCCTCGGCGGCCTCCATGCCCTTGTCCCGCAGCTGCACGATGTCCACGCCGCCCGCCAGCACGGCGTCGAGGAACGCGGGCAGGTCGCCCTGCTTCTTCCTGGCGTCGGTGCACAGATAGAGCCGGGCATCGGCGAGCATGACGGTCTCCCCCGTGGTGAAGGTGCTGGTCAGCGGCGGCGCGGGCCGGGCTCGCCCGCACCGCCGCGCGTGAAGGTCACACGGCGAGCGCCTGGGCGCGGCGCTTCACCTCCGTCCCGCGATTCTCCCGCAGGGCCTGGGCGGGGGTGCCGGGGAGGCTGTCGTCCGGGGTGAACAGCCACTCCAGCATCTCCTCGTCCGTGAAGCCGTCGTCCCGGAGCAGGGTGAGGCAGCCGGCGAGGCCCTTGACGATCTTCTCGCCGTCGAGGAAGGCGGCGGGCACCTGGAGGACCCGGTTCTCTCCCCGCCGCACGGCGATGAGCTGGCCCTCCTTGACCAGCTGCCGGACGCGGGTCACCTCGACGCCGAGCTGCTCGGCGATGTCGGGAAGGGTGAGCCAGGCGGGGACGAGAGCGTCGATCCTTGCATCAATCTCGGTCACGCCTCCAGCGTGCCATCTCCCGCCGACAGGCGTCAGCGGGCGGCGGCCTTGAGTGGTACGGACGGGTCGGCGGCCCGCTCCGGATCCAGCGCCGTGCCGCGTTCGACGAGGCGGCGGCCCTGGGCCAGATCCCGGGGCCGGTCCACCGTCAGCACGGCGGCCGGGACCGTGCCGGGCCCGTCGCCGCGCAGCCACAGCACCGTCCAGCCGTCCGCGCCGCCCGGCTCGCCGCGCCACAGCGTCCGGTCGCCGGGGCGGTGGTACCCGGCGTACTGGACATGGTGGCCGAACTGCTCGGACCAGAAGTACGGCACCGGGTCGTGGACGGCGTCCGCGCGGCCGGTGATGCCCGCGGCGACCGTGCGCGGCCCGGTCAGGGCGTTGTCCCAGTGGTGCACGAGCAGCCGCCGCCCGTAGCGGGCCGAGGGGAACGAGGCGCAGTCGCCCGCCGCGTACACGCCGGGGACGTCGGTGCGCAGCCGTTCGTCGGCGCGGACGGAGCCGTCGGGGGCGAGGCCGATGCCGGAGCCCGCCAGCCAGCCGGTGGCCGGGCGGGAGCCCACGCCGACGAGGACGGCGTCGGCGCCGAGGACCTCCCCGCCGGCCAGCTCGACCTCGCCGTCGCGGACGGCGGTGACGCGCTGCCCGGTGCGCAGCTCGGCGCCCGCGTCGGCGTACCAGCGCCGCATGGGCTCGCTGACCTCGCCGGGCAGCGCGCCGGGCAGCGGGTGGTGGCCGGCCTCCACGACGGTGACCCGGCAGCCCGCCGCGCGGGCGGCGGTGGCGGCCTCGGCGCCGATCCAGCCGGCGCCGACGGCGACGACGCTGCCGCCCGCGTCCAGCACGGGCTTCAGGCGGCGGGCGTCGTCCAGGGTGCGCAGCACGTGCACGCCGGGCACGGCGGCGGTGCCGGGCAGGGTGACGGGCTCGGCGCCGGTGGCCAGCACCAGATGGTCCCAGGGCAGCGGCCCGGCGTCGGTCTCCAGCAGCCGGTCGGCGGCACGGACACCGGTCGCGGCGCGGCCGAGGAGCAGGTCGACGCCGAGGGCGGCGAAGTCCACGTCGAGGGGGGCGTCGAGGGCCTTGCCGAGCAGCACGTCCTTGGACAGCGGCGGCCGGTCGTAGGGCCGGTGCGGCTCGGCGCCGACGAGGGTGATCGCGCCCTCCCAGCCCTGCTCCCTGAGCTGAACGGCGGTCTGGACCCCGGCCAGTCCGGCCCCGGCGACGACCACGCGCCCCGCGGCCCCGCCCCGCCGCCCCGTCACATCCCTCACGTCGGTCACGCCGTCCAGCCTACGGGCCGGGCAACCGGGGACA
Source organism: Streptomyces sp. URMC 129 (assembly GCF_051386415.1). Classification (NCBI taxonomy): domain Bacteria; kingdom Bacillati; phylum Actinomycetota; class Actinomycetes; order Kitasatosporales; family Streptomycetaceae; genus Streptomyces; species Streptomyces sp. URMC 129. The sequence goes on along the minus strand of NZ_JBPQTQ010000077.1, from coordinate 12,842 downwards.
TTACGGCCGGGCGGGCGCCCGTACTAGGCTGAGGCAGCGACAAGGCACCCACGGGAGCCCGGACGCACCGGGCTGAGAGGGAGGCTGGCCGGCCTCCGACCGTACGAACCTGATCCGGGTCATGCCGGCGAAGGGAGGAGGCGGCGCGTGGCGTCATGCGATGTGGTGGTGATCGGGGGCGGGGTCATCGGGCTGGTGACGGCCTGGCGGGCGGCCCAGCGCGGGCTGCGGGTCGCCGTGGCGGATCCGCGCCCCGGCGGCGGGGCGGCCCAGGTGGCGGCCGGGATGCTGGCGGCCGTGACCGAACTGCACCACGGCGAGGAGGCGTTGCTCGCCCTCAACCTGGCGTCCGCCGCGCGCTATCCGGCCTTCGCGGCCGAGCTGGCGGACGCGGCCGGGGCCGGGATCGGCTACCGGGCGTGCGGCACGCTGGCGGTGGCGCTCGACGCCGACGACCGGGCGCTGCTGCGGGATCTGCACCAGCTCCAGCAGCGCTGCGGCCTGGACACGCGGTGGCTGACGGGCCGTGAGTGCCGGAAGCTGGAACCGATGCTGGCGCCCGGCGTCCGGGGCGGGCTGCGGGTGGACGGCGACCACCAGGCCGATCCGCGGCTGCTGACCGCCGCGCTGCTGACCGCCTGCCAGCGGGCCGGAGTGACGTTCCACCGGCGCGAGGCGCGGGAGGTGACGGTCACGGCCGGGGGCGACCGGGCCACCGGCGTGGTGCTGGACGACGGGACGGCGCTGGCCGCCGGGCAGACGGTGCTGGCGGGCGGCTCCCGCAGCGCCGGCCTGGCCGGGCTGCCGCCGGGGGTCGAGGTGCCGGTGCGGCCGGTGAAGGGCCAGATCCTGCGGCTGCGGATCCCGCCGGAGTGCGCGCCGTTCCTGTCCCGCACGGTGCGGGCGGTGGTGCGCGGCGGGCACGTCTACCTGGTGCCGCGGGTCAGCGGCGAGCTGGTCGTCGGCGCGACCTCGGAGGAACTGGGCTGGGACACGGCGGTGACGGCCGGCGGGGTGTATCAACTGCTCAGGGACGCCCACGAGCTGGTGCCCGGCATCACGGAGCTGCCGCTGGTCGAGACGCGCGCCGGACTGCGCCCGACCACGCCGGACAACGCGCCGCTGCTCGGGCCCAGCGAGCTGCCCGGCCTGCACCTGGCCACCGGGCACCACCGCAACGGCGTGCTGCTGGCCCCGATCACCGGCGAGGCGCTGGCCGAGTCCCTGGTGACGGGCGAACTGCCGGACTACGCCCGCCCGTTCCACGCGCGGCGGTTCTCGCGCACCGGCCGGGAGGTGCCCGCGTGACGACCGTCTCGCTCAACGGGGAGCCCCGCGAGATCCCGCCCGGCACCACGCTGGAGGCGCTGGTCGCCGGCCTGACGACGGCGACGGGCGGGGTGGCCGCGGCCGTCAACGAAACCGTGGTCCCGCGCGGCCGGTGGTCCGGGACGGCCCTGGCCGACGGGGACCGTGTCGAGGTGCTGACCGCCGTGCAGGGAGGCTGAGATGACGGACGAATCCGACGACGCGCTGGTCCTGGGCGGGCTGCGGCTGGCCTCGCGCCTGATCATGGGCACGGGCGGCGCGCCCAGCCTGGAGGTGCTGCGCGACGCCCTGGCCGCCTCCGGGACGGAGCTGACGACGGTGGCGATGCGCCGCCTCGACCCCCGGGTGCGGGGCTCGGTGCTGTCGGTACTGACGGAGCTGGGCATCAGGCCGCTGCCGAACACGGCGGGCTGCTACACGGCGGGCGAGGCGGTGCTGACGGCCCGGCTGGCACGCGAGGCGCTGGGCACCGACCTGGTCAAGCTGGAGGTCATCGCGGACGAGCGCACCCTGCTGCCCGATCCGGTGGCCACGCTGGACGCGGCGGAGACGCTGGTGGACGACGGCTTCACCGTGCTGCCGTACACGAACGACGACCCGGTGCTGGCCAGGCGCCTGGAGGACGCGGGCTGCGCGGCGATCATGCCGCTGGGCTCCCCCATCGGCTCCGGACTGGGCATCCGCAACCCGCACAACTTCCAGCTCATCGTGGAACGCGCCTCGGTCCCCGTGATCCTGGACGCGGGCGCGGGCACCGCGTCGGACGCGGCGGTGGCGATGGAGCTGGGCTGCGCGGGCGTCATGCTGGCCTCGGCGGTGACGCGGGCCCAGCGCCCGGTGCTGATGGCGCGGGCGATGCGCCACGCGGTGACGGCCGGCCGCCTGGCCCACCTGGCGGGCCGGATCCCCCGCCGCCACTTCGCGGAGCCCTCGTCGCCGACGACGGGCCTGGCGGCGCTCGATCCCGAACGCCCGGCCTTCTCGCACTGATATACGATCCACGCTGGCGTCCGGGGGGCCGGACCTGTCATCGGGGGGAACCGTGAGCACACCGCAGGATCCGCGGACCCCGTCCCCGGACCAGGGCTGGACCGCGCCGCACCCCGCCGGACCGTGGCCGGGGGCACCGGCCGGCGGACCGCAGCCGCCGCCCCCGTGGGGACAGGGTGGCTTCGGCTGGGGCGCGCCGCCGCGACCGCCCGCGTTCAGCGGGATGGCCGTCACCGCGCTCGTCCTGTCGGTGCTCCTGTTCCCCGCCGGGCTGGTGCTCGGCATCCTCGCCCTCACCCGCCTCGGCGTCCCGCCCCGGCGCGGCAAGGGGCTCGCCGTCACGGCCGTGGTCGTCGCCTCGGCGCAGATCCTGGCACTCGCCGTCGTCGTCCCGGTCGCCGCCTTCCGGGCCGGCCGCGACGGCGGCGCCGACCGCGCCGGCGGGGAGCCGGGCGGTGACCGGCCCGGGCCCACCGAGATCGACGTCTTCGACATCCGGGTCGGCGACTGCTTCGACTCGGGCGTCGGCCTGGGGAACTTCGGCGAGGACGTCGGGGAGATGACCGTCACCCGGCTGCCGTGCGACGGCCCGCACGAGGCGGAGGCGTACGCCACGACCCGCGTCGAGGGCTACGACGCCTTCCCGGGCGACGCGGAGCTGAGCGAGACGTCCGGGCGCGCGTGCGTCGACCTGATGGGTGACTACGTGCTGGACCTGTGGACGCTGCCGTACGAGGTGGCGCCCTACTCGTACTACCCCGGCCCCGACAGCTGGCAGCAGGGCGACCGCGAGGTCCTGTGCTTCCTCGGCCACGACGGGGGCCCGGAGCTGACCGGGTCGCTGCGGGGCGACGCGGGGGCCCTGGACCCGGAGCAGCGGCGGTACCTGGAGATCACCATGCCGCTGGAGCTGGGCATCTGGAACGAGCCGCCGCCCGGGGAACCGCTGCCCGAGCGCCGGGACTGGGCCCGCGACATGGCCGGGATCGTCGCGGGGGAGATCGAGGACCTGTCGGCCGGGGAGTGGTCCGGCCAGGTCGCCGCGCTGGTCCCGGATCTGGTGGCGGCGCGCGAGACCAGCCTGCGCCACTGGCGGGACGCGGCGGACGCGACCGGCGCGGCCGGGTTCGAGGCGGCCGTCGAGTCCGGCTACGCGCTGCTGGGCGTCGACCACGAGGTCGCCGTCCGCGACGCCCTCGGCCTGCCCACCGGCGTCTGGTGACGCGCCCGGTCCCGGACCGGTCCGGCGACCGGGTCCCGGATTCCGTCACCGTTCCGCTGCAGTCCCGCCCCGGACAGGTCCGTGGCGGCCGGGGCCCGCGGGGTGCCTCGTACACTCGTGTGCCGTGGACGCCACCCTTCACGACCCGCTGATCGGGCACGCTGTCGACGGCCGTTACCGCGTCGAGGAGCGGATCGCCGTGGGCGGCATGGCGACGGTCTACCGGGCCGTGGACACCCGGCTGGACCGGGTGCTGGCGCTGAAGGTGATGCATCCCGCGCTGGCGGAGGACGCCGCGTTCGTCGAACGGTTCATCCGCGAGGCCAAGTCGGCGGCCCGGCTGGACCACCCCAACATCGTCGGCGTGCTGGACCAGGGCACCGACGGCCCCTACGTCTACCTCGCCATGGAGTACGTCGCCGGCTGCACCCTGCGCGACATCCTGCGCGACCGCGGCGCGCTGCGGCCCCGCGCGGCCCTGGACATCGTGGAGCCGATGCTCGCCGGGCTCGCCGCCGCGCACCGCGCCGGGCTGATCCACCGCGACATCAAGCCGGAGAACGTGCTGATCGGCGACGACGGCCGGGTGAAGGTCGCGGACTTCGGCCTGGTGCGCGGCGTGGACGCGCACACCTCGGCCACCACCGGATCCCTGCTCGGCACCGTCTCCTACCTGGCGCCCGAGCAGATCGACGGCGGAACGGTCGACGCCCGCACCGACGTGTACGCGTGCGGCGTGCTGCTGTACGAGATGCTGACCGGTGCCAAGCCGCACACCGGGGACTCCCCGGCGCGCGTGCTGTACGCGCGGGTGAACGAGGACGTGCCGCTGCCGTCGCTGACCGTGCCGGAGCTGGCCGCCGAGCTGGACGGCCTGGTGGCCAGGGCCGCCGCGCGCGACCCGATGCGCCGCCCGGCCGACGCCGCCGCGCTGCTGTCCCTGACCCGGGCGGTCCGCGCCGCGCTGACCGACGGGCAGCTCGACACCGAGCCCCCCGCCCGCGTCGCGGCGGCGGCCGTCGGCCCGGAGGACCGCACCGCCGTGGTGCCGCGCCCGCCCGGCGTGACCACGGCGGCCCACGGGGCGGACGGCGTCGACGTCACCGCCCGCATCGACCTGCCGCCGCTGCCGCCGCCCCCGCTGCCCCCGGACGCCGGGCGCGGCCCGAGGCTGCCGCGCCGCCGGCTGGTGCCGCTGGTCGTCGCGGTGCTGGTGCTGCTGCTGGGCGGCGCCGGGGTCTGGTACATCAACTCCGGCCAGTTCCTGCACACTCCCGGCGTGTACGACCTGCCGCGGGCCGAGGCCGAGCGCGTGCTGCGGGACGCCGGTCTCGCGGTCCGGGTCGAGGAGGACTTCTCCGGGACGGTGGAGCCCGGCCACGTGATCTCCACCGACCCCGAGCGCGGCGAGCGCGTCCGCAAGAACGCGACGGTCACCATCACGGTCTCGCTGGGCCCCGAGATGACGGAGGTGCCCAACGTCAGGGGCCTGCCGCTGGAGGAGGCCAGGCGCGAGCTGACGGACGCCGGGCTGACCCCCGGCGAGGAGGACTGGCGGTACTCCACGGAGGTGCCGCGCGGCTCGGTGATCGAGACCGACCCGCCCGCGGGCGAGGAGCGGCGGCCGAACCAGGCCGTGGACCTGGCCGTCAGCAAGGGCCGCGAGGTCACCGTGCCGGACGTCAGCGGCCTCGGCGAGGCCGCCGCGACCCGGGCGCTCCAGGCCCTGGGGCTGGAGGTCGAGGTGGAGAGCGAGCGCGTCCACTCCGAGGAGGACGCGGGCACGGTCGCCGAGCAGTCCCCCCGCGCCGGGGAGAGCACCGGCGAGGGCGACACCGTCCACCTGACGCTCTCCAAGGGCCCGGAGATGATCGTCGTGCCCGACGTGCGCGGCATGCGGGAGGACGAGGCCCGCGAGGTGCTGGAGGAGGCGGGCTTCGAGGTGGACGTGAACCGCCTGTTCTTCACCGGCGAGGTGTTCAACCAGTCCGTGCACAGCGGGGACAGCGCCCCGCGCGGCTCCACGATCACCATCTGGGTCCGCTGACCCGATTCCACGGCTTTGCCGTCGCGCATCGCCGCCGCCTTGTGAGCCCCGACACAGGACCAAGGTCACCTACGAACCGGCTTAGTTCCGCCGCGTCCGCCTTTCCGGGCGCACACGGCGGGGAAAACGCGGGCATTCGGCGTCCGTTCCGGCGGGCGGAAAACTACGCGGATTAGTAAAAGGGCTCTTTGCATTCCCTTTTCCCGGGCTGTTACGAAGAGGCCGTCGCACCCGCGCCAGAACCGCCGAGAACGAAGGTCCCCCCGTATGCCCGCTTATCGCAGCGTCCCCAGACCCCGCACGTTCCGCGTGCGCGGTACCGCCACCGCCGCCCTCGCCTCGGCGGGTGCGGCGGCCCTGGCCCTGACCGTCCTCCCGGCCCAGGCCGACGGCGCCGAGAACCCCGGCACGGTCTCGTTCGACCTGAGGGCCGCCGACATACCCGGCCAGCGCCCGGCGTCCGACGGCAACGCCCAGCGGACCGCCGAGCGCGCCGAGCTGGCCACCGAGACCGGTTCGGTGCTGGCCGGCGCCGCCGAGCGGCGGCACGCCGACGCCGTCCGCCGGGCCGGTGCCGAGGCCGAGGCCGCCCGCGCGGCGGCCGAGGCGGAACGCGCCGCCGAGCAGGCCGAGCTGTCGGCCGTCCAGGCCGCCGCGCCCGCCATGCACCCCGTCGAGCCGGAGGAGACCGTGGACCCGATCGTTCCCGCCGAGCCGGAGCCGGTCGTGCCCGCCGAGCCCGAGCCGGCCGCCCCCGCCTACACCGACGACCTCGACGGCTGGATCCGTGAGGCGCTGGACATCATGGCGGCGAACGGAATTCCGGGCACCTACGACGGCCTGCACCGGAACATCATGCGCGAGTCCAGCGGTGACCCGAACGCGATCAATCTCTGGGACATCAACGCGATGAACGGGACTCCGTCGATCGGTCTTCTCCAGGTGATCCAGCCGACGTTCGACGCCTATTACGTCGAGGACACCCCGTACGACATCTACGACCCGGTGGCCAACATCGTCGCTGCCGCGAATTACGCGGCCGACCGCTACGGCTCGATCGACAACGTCTTCGGCGCCTACTGACCCGGGCCGCGGCTGGCATGCTGGGAGGGTGAGTTCCTCCTCCCGCGTTCCCCCGGTCCGCAATCCCATCGGCGGCCATGTCCCCGTAGCCGGGGGCCTGGCCGCCGTCGGCGTTCCCTACGCGCGGGCGATGGGCGCCGAGGCCCTCCAGGTGTTCGTGGCCAATCCGCGCGGCTGGGCCACCCCGGCCGGGGACCCACGGCAGGACGAGCTGTTCCGCGCGGCCTGCGCCGAGGAGGGCCTGCCCGCGTACGTGCACGCGCCGTACCTGATCAACCCCGGGTCGCACAACGAGAACACCGCCCGGCTCTCCGTCGTCTCGCTGCGCCACTCCCTGCGCAGGGCCGCGGCGATCGGGGCCCGCGGCGTCGTGGTGCACACGGGCTCCGCGACCGGCGGCCGGAGCCGCGGGACGGCGCTGGCCCAGGTGCGGGAGCTGCTGCTGCCGCTGCTGGACGAGCTGACCGACGACGACCCGCCGCTGCTGCTGGAGCCCACGGCGGGTCAGGGCGCCTCGCTGTGCTCCCTGGTCGCGGACCTGGGCCCCTATCTGGAGGCGCTGGAGCGGCACCCGCGGCTCGGGATCTGCCTGGACACCTGCCACGTCTTCGCGGCCGGGCACGACCTGGCGGCGCCGGGCGGCGTGAAGGCGCTGCTGGACGAGCTGGAGGAGACCGCGGGACCGGGCCGGCTGCGGCTGATCCACGCCAACGACTCCAAGGACGTGGCGGGCGCCCACAAGGACCGGCACGAGAACGTCGGCGCCGGGCACATCGGCGCCGAGCCGTTCGCGGACCTGTTCCGGCACCCGGCCACCGAGGGCGTCCCGCTGATCATCGAGACCCCGGGCCGCGCCGAGGGGCACGCGGCCGACGTGGCGCGGCTCAAGGAGCTGCGCGGCGGCTGAGGGGGCTCACAGCTCGGGGCCGTCGCCCGGCTCCTCCTGGTAGGAGTACCGCTGCTCGCGCCAGGGGTCGCCGACGTTGTGGTAGCCGCGCTCCTCCCAGAAGCCGCGGCGGTCGGCCGTCATGTACTCCACGCCGCGCACCCACTTCGGCCCCTTCCACGCGTACAGGTGCGGCACCACCAGGCGCAGCGGGAAGCCGTGCTCGGCGGTCAGCAGCTCGCCGCCGCGGTGGGTGGCGAAGAGGGTGCGCCCGTCGGTGAAGTCCGCGAGCCGCAGATTGGCGCTGTAGCCGTACTCGGCCCACACCATCACATGGGTGACCTCGGGCGCGGGCGGCGCCAGCGCCAGGACCGTGGCCGCGCGCACGCCGCCCCACTCGCAGTCCAGCATGCTGAACTTGGTGACGCAGTGCAGATCCGCGACCACCGTCTCGAACGGCAGCGCGGCGAACTCCTCGTGGGTCCAGCAGTGCTTGTCGCCGTCGGCCGTCGCGCCGAACACGCGGAACTCCCAGCGGTCCGCGCGGAACCTGGGCACCGGGCCGTAGTGCGTCACCGGCCAGCCGCGCTGGGGGCGCTGGCCCGGGGGGAGCCGGTCGTCCGCGCGCCGCTGCGGCGCCTCCCCCGCGCGGCTGTCCGGCTGACCCATGCCTCCATGGTGACAGACCCCCCGGACGCGCTCGCACCGCCACCCCGCCACGCCGGAGCCGCCCCCCGGAAAACCCCGGAAAACACGGGGAATCCGGGTGTTTCGGTAAGCCTTCGCTTACTGGACGTAACGCCCCGGCGGTGCCAGGATGCGCGGACAGACGCCCCCCACCAGGGAAAGGAGTACGCCGCCATGCAGGGCGACCCCGAGGTCATCGAGTTCCTGAACGAGCAGCTCACCGCCGAGCTGACCGCCATCAACCAGTACTTCCTGCACGCGAAGATGCAGGAGAACTTCGGCTGGTACAAGCTCGCCGCGTACACGCGCGCCGAGTCGTTCGACGAGATGCGGCACGCCGAGGTGCTGACCGACCGGATCATCTTCCTCGAGGGGCTGCCGAACTATCAGCGGCTCTTCCACGTCCGCGTCGGGCAGACCGTCACCGAGATGTTCCAGGCCGACCGGCAGATCGAGGTCGAGGCGATCGACCGTCTGCGGCGCGGCATCGACGTGATGCGGGCCAAGGGGGACATCACCTCGGCCAAGATCTTCGAGGCGATCCTCGCGGACGAGGAGCACCACATCGACTACCTGGACACCCAGCTCGAAATCGTGGCGAAGCTGGGCGAGCCGCTCTACATCGCGCAGCAGATCAAGCAGCCCAGCGACGACGGCGGCTCCTCAGACCACGGCGGGCACGGCGGCGGCCACGACTGACGCGCCGGGCGCGGCCTCGTCCGCGCGGTCGCGCGGCGGGCAGGCACCCCGCCCCAGCAGCCCCTGGATGCGCCGCACGCACGAACCGCAGTCCGTGCCGGCCTTGCACTCGGAGGCTATCTGCCGCGGCGTGCAGGCACCGGCGGCGGCGTGGTCACGCACCTGCTGCTCCGTGATCCCGAAGCACGAGCAGACGTACACGCTTCACCCCTCCGGTGGCCTACTGAGGTAAACCTAACCTTACCCTCCACCGGGGAAAACGGAACAGTGCCCCGGAATGTGGCGAGGACCACTTCCGGGGCACTTGTCACCACGGGCTCAGGAGCGGTACATCTCGGCGACCAGGAACGCCAGGTCGAGCGACTGGCTGCGGTTCAGCCGCGGGTCGCAGGCCGTCTCGTACCGCTGGTGCAGGTCGTCGACGAAGATCTCGTCGCCGCCGCCCACGCACTCCGTCACGTCGTCGCCGGTCAGCTCCACGTGGATGCCGCCCGGGTGCGTGCCCAGGCCCTTGTGCACCTCGAAGAAGCCCTTGACCTCGTCCAGCACGTCGTCGAAACGCCGCGTCTTGTGGCCGGAGGCGGCCTCGAAGGTGTTGCCGTGCATCGGGTCGCAGACCCAGGCGACCTGGGCGCCGGACGCGGTCACCTTCTCGACCAGGGTGGGCAGCCGGTCCCGGATCCGGTCCGCGCCCATCCGCGTGATGAACGTCAGCCGGCCCGGCTCCCGCTCGGGGTCCAGCCGGTCGATCAGCGCCAGCGCCTCCTCCGGCGTGGTCGTCGGCCCCAGCTTGACGCCGACCGGGTTGCGGATCGACGCGGCGAACGCCACGTGCGCGTGGTCGAGCTGCCGGGTCCGCTCCCCGATCCACACCATGTGGCCCGACACGTCGTACAGCGCGCCGCTGCGCGAGTCGGTGCGGGTCAGCGCGCCCTCGTAGTCCAGCAGCAGCGCCTCGTGCGACGCGTAGAACTCCACCGAGTGGAACTCGGCGGGATCCGCGCCGCACGCCTTCATGAAGTTCAGCGCGTTGTCGATCTCCCGGGCCAGCGCCTCGTACCGCTGCCCCGACGCCGAGTTCCGCACGAAGTCCTGGTTCCAGGCGTGCACCTGGCGCAGGTCCGCGTAGCCGCCGGTGGTGAAGCCCCGCACCAGGTTCAGCGTGGAGGCCGACGCGTGGTACATCCGCCGCAGCCGCTCCGGGTCCGGCACGCGGGCCTCGGCGGTGAACTCCGCGCCGTTGACCGAGTCGCCCCGGTACGACGGCAGGGTCACGCCGTCGCGGGTCTCGGTCGGCTTCGAGCGGGGCTTGGAGTACTGCCCGGCGATCCGGCCCACCTTCACGACCGGCACCGCCGCCGCGTACGTGAGCACCGCGCTCATCTGGAGCAGCGTCTTCAGCTTGGCCCGGATCTGGTCCGCGCCGACCTGGTCGAACGCCTCGGCGCAGTCCCCGCCCTGCAGCAGGAACGCCTCGCCCCGGGCGACCGCCGCCAGCCGGGCGCGCAGCGCGTCGCACTCGCCGGCGAAGACGAGCGGCGGATAGGTCTCGAGGTCCGCGATCACACTGCGCAGCGCCTCGAGATCCGGGTAGTCGGGCTGCTGCGCCGCGGGGAGGTCTCGCCAGGAGGTGGCGATGGAAGTGCTGCTGTCAGCGTTCACGGTCACGCCGTCCAGATTACGGGGTGCGGCCGGGCCCGCTCCCCCGCCGATCAGGAATTGAGACGGCGGCCGACCGGTGCGGTAGGGTGCGCCGCGTGAACGCGCAGCACACCGTGCACACCAGGAACTGGTGGTGGACCGCTCATCCGGCGGCCCACTGACCGCGCGTTCCCACCCGGAGTCCGACGCGAAGGCCGCCCGAGGGGCGGCCTTCGGCATGTGCGCGGGCTGTCCCTCCCTCCGTTCCCGAAGGGACAGCGAACCCATGACCTCCACCCCCGACACTCCCGAGACTCCCGAGCCCCCCGGATCCGCGGACCCCGTGATCCGGCGGCTCGTGACCAACGACACCCCGTTCGCCCTGCTCCGCCGCCGCACGCCCGGCCACGACCACGGCCTGGTCGAGGTGCTGACCGGCCCGGTCGTGGAGGTCGCGCGGCTGGCGGACCTGCCCGACCACGACGGCGCGCTGGCCCTGGTGCCGTTCCGGCAGATCGCGGAGCGCGGCTTCGCGGCGGCCGACGACGGGACGCCGCTGGCCGTGCTGCTGCCCGGCGAGACGCGCGCGCTGCCGCTGGCCGCCGTGCTGGACGCGCTGCCCCGGCACCCGGTCACGGTCCGCGACGGCGCGTTCGACGTGCCGGACGACGCGTACGCCCGGATCGTCGCCGACGTCGTGCGGGACGAGATCGGCGCCGGGCAGGGCGCCAACTTCGTGATCCGGCGCACCTTCACCGGCCGGATCGACGGCTTCGGCCGCGCCGACGCGCTGGCGCTCTTCCGCCGCCTGCTGGCCGCCGAGCGCGGCGCGTACTGGACGTTCGTCGTGCACACCGGGCGGCGCGTGCTGGTCGGCGCGAGCCCCGAGGTGCATGTGCGGATGAACGGCGGGACCGTCGTGATGAATCCGATCAGCGGCACCTACCGCTATCCGCCCCAGGGCCCGGACGTGGCCGGGCTGCTGGCGTTCCTCGGGGACCGCAAGGAGACCGAGGAGCTGTCCATGGTGGTGGACGAGGAGCTGAAGATGATGTGCGCCGTGGGCGACCGCGGCGGCGTCGTCGTCGGGCCCCGGCTGCGCGAGATGGCGCACCTGGCCCACACCGAGTACGAACTGCGCGGGCGCAGCACGCTGGACGTGCGGGAGGTGCTGCGGGAGACGATGTTCGCCGCCACCGTCACGGGCAGCCCGGTGGAGAACGCCTGCCGGGTGATCAGCCGTCACGAGCGCGGCGGGCGCGGCTACTACGCGGGCGCGCTGGCGCTGCTGGGCCGCGACGCGGGCGGCGCCCCGACGCTGGACTCCCCCATCCTGATCCGCACCGCCGACATCGACGCGGCCGACGGGCGGCTGCGGGTCCCGGTCGGGGCGACGCTGGTGCGGGACTCCGACCCGGCGGGCGAGGTCGCGGAGACCCACGCCAAGGCGGCGGCCGTGCTGACGGCGCTGGGCGTCCGGCCGGGCGCGGCCCCCGCCGCGCACGACGGCCGCCCGCTCGCGGACGACCCCCGGGTGCGGGCGGCGCTGGCGGCCCGCAGGTCCGGGCTGGCGCCGTTCTGGCTGCGGATGCGGGAGCCCGCCCCGGCGGGCGCCGCGCACCGGGAGGTGCTCGTGGTGGACGGCGAGGACACGTTCACCTCGATGCTGGCGCACCTGCTGCGGTCCACGGGCGCCGGGGTCGAGGTGGTGCGGTACGACGCGCCGGGGCTGCGGGAACGGGCCCTGGCCCACCCCGGCCCGGTGGTCCTCGGGCCGGGCCCCGGCGATCCGGGCGACGCGGCGGACCCGAAGATGCGGCTGCTGCGCGCGCTGACGGCGGACCTGCTGGCGGGCCACGCGCACGGGGTCGTCGGGGTGTGCCTCGGCCATGAACTGCTCGCGGCGGAGCTGGGCCTCCCGCTGGTCCGCAAGGCCCGGCCGTACCAGGGGGCCCAGGAGCGGATCGACTTCTTCGGCCGCGCGGAGACGGTCGGCTTCTACAACTCGTACACGGCCCGGTGCGACACGGCGGCGGCCGGGGCGCTGGCCCGCCGGGGCGTGACGGTGAGCCGGGACGCGGCGACGCACGAGGTCCACGCGCTGCGGGCCGCCGCGTTCACCGGCGTCCAGTTCCACCCCGAGTCGGTCCTGACGCTGAACGGCCCGGCGATCGTCCGGGACCTGCTGGCCCCCCGCCCGGCACCGGCACCCCGCTGAAGAGCGCCTCCCCGCCCCGGCCCGGGCCCGGGCGGGGTGG
>NZ_JBPQTQ010000076.1:0-30597 GCF_051386415.1 Streptomyces sp. URMC 129 | reverse complement strand
ATAAGAGACAGGTCTGCGGGGAGTTCGGGGAGCTCCGTCGCCAGGGCGGCGGCGGCGCGCAGGAGCGGCAGCGCCAGGAGGGCGCCGGTGGCCTCGCCCGTCGTCACGCCGTGGTCGAGCAGCGGCTCGATCGCCATCCGGTCCAGCGCCTTGGCCTGGCCCGGCTCCCCGCTGGCGTGACCGGCCAGCCACCAGTCGGGCGCGCGGAACGCGATCCGCTGGGCCACCAGGCCGCAGGCCGCCGAGACGACGCCGTCCAGGACGACCGGCGTGCGGCGCACCGCCGCCTGGAGCAGGAAGCCCGTCGTCGCGGCCAGGTCCGCGCCGCCGACCGCGGTGAGCAGCTGGAGCTGGTCGCCCAGCGCCGGCCGGGCGCGGCGCAGCCCATCCCGGATCGCCGCGCACTTGCGCATCCACGTCAGGTCGTCGATCCGCAGGCCCCCGCGCCCGGTGACGACCGAGGCGTCGGTGCCGCACAGCGCCGCGATCAGCACCCCGGCCGCCGTGGTGCCGCCGACCGAGACGTCGCCGAGCAGCAGCAGGTCCGTCCCCGAGTCGGCCTCCTCGTCCGCGATCGTCATGCCCGCCCGGAACGCCCGCTCCGCCTCCTCGGCCGTGAGCGCGTCCGCGACGTCCAGCCGTCCCGAGCCCCGGCGCACCCGGTGCCGGGTCACCTCCTCGGGCAGCTCCTGCGGCGGACAGTCCAGCGCCATGTCCACCACCCGCACCGGCACCCCCGCCTGGCGCGCCAGCACGGCACCCGGGCCGGTGCCGTCCAGCACCGCCCGCACCAGCTCCGCCGCGCCGCCCGCCGGGCGGGCCGAGACGCCGAGCGACGCCACGCCGTGGTCCCCGGCGAACAGCACGACCCGGGGCCGCTCGACCCGGGACCCCGCGGCGGCCAGCCAGACGCCCAGCTCGTCCAGACGCCCAAGTGCCTTGACCGGCAAGCCGGTCCGTGCCCGCCGCTCCTCGGCCCGGCGCCGCAGCCGGGCGCTCGGCCGCTCGATGAGATCACCGAAATCGTCGAGGTTGAGACCGCCGTCACTCATGCGCACGAGACTACCGCCGCCCTGCTCGCGCCTACTCGCGCAACGGCAGAACCGTCCCGGCCACGGCCAGCAGGACCTGCTCGCACTCGGCCGCCACCGCCGCGTTCAGACGGCCGAGTTCGTCGCGGAAACGGCGGCCCGCCGGTGTCGCCGGGACGACGCCCGAGCCCACCTCGTTGCTCACCATGACGACCCGGCGGCGCGTCGCGCGGACCGCGCCGGCCAGGGCCGCGATCCGCCCGGCCAGCGCCGCCGCCCCGCCGCCCGACCACCGCTCGTCCTCCCACGCGCCGACCGCGTCCATCGCGTCGGTCAGCCACAGCGCGAGGCAGTCGATCAGCAGCGGCGGCCCCTCGTCCTCGGCCAGCAGCGGCACCAGGTCGCACGTCTCCACCGTGGACCAGCCCGGCGGGCGCCGCTCGACGTGCGCCGCGACCCGGGCCGCCCACTCCGGGTCGTCCGCGCGCCGCCCGCCCGTGGCCACGTAGACCACGTCGGGGAACGCCTCCAGCCGCCGTTCCGCCTCGGCCGACTTCCCCGAACGGGCGCCGCCGAGGACCAGGGTGCGGCGGGGCAGGTCGGGAACGTTCCGGAAGTCGCCCACCGTCAGCCGCGCGCCGTCCGCCGCGGCGCGCGCGCCCGCCGCGGCGAGCCTGCGCCGCAGCTCCGCGCCCGGCGGCACCCCGTGATCCAGGTGGACGGCGACCACGTCCGTCGTCAGGCCGATCGCGCCGGCCGCGCGCAGCCGCGCAGCCGCGTCCGGCCGGCCGGTGACGTCCAGCAGGCACAGGTCGTACGGCGGCCCGTCGGACGGTCCGGCCGGCGCCGCGCCCGGCGGCAGGTACAGCACGCGCCCGCCGTCGGGCCCGGTCACGGCGTACCCGGTGCCGGGCGCGTCCACCGGCACGGCCCGCACCCGGTGGCCGCTGAGCAGGGTCAGCTCCCGGCCGTCCGGCAGCCGGACCGGGGCGGGCAGTTCGGAGGGGAGTTCGAGGGCGGGCCCGTCGTGCGGGTGGCTGAGCAGCACCTGCCGCACGTCGTGCAGCGACTCCCCGGCGCGGGCCGCCGCCAGCGCGGCACCGGGGGTCAGGTCGAGCAGCAGCACGCCGTCGACCAGCACGGCGGTCGCCGTGCGGACATGGTCGCCGAGCGAGCGGGCGCACGCGGCGCAGGGACAGCCGGGTCGGGGCAGGCCGGCCGGGGCGCCGGTGCCGAGCAGAGTGACGTACACATCCGGATCCTCTCGTCCCGCCTTCGGCGCCGCGCGCGGTGGTGCGCTCCGGGCCCGGCCGTGATTTAGTCTGCGATCAGGCAAGTCGGGCTGGGATCGGGAGGTTTCGCATGGCGTGGGAGTGGCGGTTCGAAAAGGCTGACGGCTCTTTGGCCGAGCCGTCGCAGGCCCCCGGCGACTTCGGCACCCAGGGCGACGCGGAGTCCTGGATCGGTGAGGCGTGGCCCGAGCTGCTGGCCGACGGCATCGACCAGGTGTCCCTCCTGGAGGACGGCACCAAGGTGTACGGGCCGATGAGCCTGCACGCCGCCCAGGAGTAGCCCCCGGCGCCCCCGCCGCTACGCCTCGCCGAGCGTGACCTCCGTGGTCCGCCGGTCCTCGTTCCGCTCGTACACCACCTCGACCGTCCGGCCGGGGCGGCGGGCGGCCAGCGCCTCGGCCAGCGAGACGACGTCGGTGACCTCGTCCGCGCCGACCCCGACCACGACGTCGCCCGGCCGCAGCCCCGCGCGGTCGGCCGGGCCGCCCTCCGTGGTCTCCACGATCGCCGCCCCGGCGGGCTCGAAGCCGTCGCCGAGCACCGTCCGGACGGAGACGCCGAGCGCGGCGCGGCCGGAGTCCACGACGCGGCCGTGCTCGATCATCTGGTCGGTGAGGAACGTCACGGTCGAGGCCGGGATGGCGAACCCGATGCCGGGCGCCTGGCCGCCGCTGAGGCCCGGGTCGCGGGCGGCCAGCGTGGGGATGCCGATGACGTGCCCGGACAGGTTCACCAGCGCGCCGCCGCTGTTGCCGGGGTTGATGTCGGCCGAGGTCTGCACCATGTTGCCGAGCGTCGCCTCGCCCTCGCCCTCGCTGACGGCGCGGCCGACCGCCGACACGATGCCCTGGGTGACGCTGGAGGACAGCCCCAGCGGGTTGCCCATGGCGAGCACGATCTGCCCGACCTCGACCTTGGCGGAGTCCCCGAACGTGACCGGCCGCAGCCGGTCCGGCACGTCGGTCAGCTTGATGACGGCGAGGTCCTGCTCGGGATAGCTCGCCACCAGCTCCGCCCGCTCCGGCTCCTGCCCGGTGGCGAGCAGCACCTCGAACTCCTCGCCCTCGCCCACGACGTGCGCGTTGGTGACGATGTGCCCGTCGTCGTCGTAGACCACGCCGGAGCCGAGGCCGTCCTCGGTGGTGATCTGGACGACGGACGGCAGCACGTCGTTGACCACCCGCTGGTAGGCGTCCTGCAGCTCGGCGGTGACCGTGGGCGCCGGGGCGCGGGTGCCCCTCTCCGGCCCCGCGGAGGAGGAACCCGGGGTGCAGCCCGAGCCCCCGGCGATCAGCACCGCCGCGCACAGCAGGGCCGGAGCAGGTGTGGTCAGGGCCATAACGGCATTCTGGTCACACCCCGGCCCCGACCCCGGCCCGGAGTTAGCCCGTTCCGGCGAGGAGCCCTCCCCGGGCCGGGTCCGCGTCGCGCGGCCGACCGCGGGAGTGTCCGCCGGACCGACAGCATCCGCGGCACGCATACCGGCGCTTGCGGAAGCCCCGGGACCGGCAGGGCGGTGCGTGTGCCGCCTCGTCGGGGCCTTGCTGCCGCCGTGCTCGGGCCGCCCGGCCGGGGCTGCTCAGCGGGGGGCGTCGCCGCGCTTGATCGCGGGGCGGGGGAGACGCATCCGGCGCATCTGCATGGTGCGCATCAGGGCGTACGGCACCGCGCCGCGCACGTTCTCGTTCGGGAAACGGGTGCGGAGCTGCTTCTTCAGGCGGCGGGTCAGCAGCACCGAGTCCACCACGATCGCCAGGATCACCACCAGCCACAGCAGCAGCGCGACGTTCCGCGCCTGGAGGGACGGCAGCATGCTCAGGATCAGGATCAGCACCGCCGTCGGCAGGAAGAACTCCGCCACGTGCCACCTGGTGTCCACGAAGTCCCGCGCGAAGCGCCGGACCGGGCCGCGGTCGCGGACCGGGAGGTGCCGTTCGTCGCCCGACAGCAGCGCCTCGCGCTGCTTGGCGAGCTGCGCCCGCCGCGCCTCGCGGGCGCGCCGCGCCGCTTCCTTCCGGTTGGTCGACGGCTTCACGACGGCACGCCGCTGCGCCTCGGCCTCGCTGCGCTTCGGCGTGGGGCGGCCCTTGGGCGCCTGGGGGTCCCGGCCCTGCGGCTGCTCCGCCTCGGGCTCGGGGCTGTTCTTCTCGGGGGCTTCTTTCGAACGGCTTCGGAACACGCCTCCAGCCTACGGTCTCGCCGCCCCGGCCCCTCCCACCCAGGGGGAACGATCCTGCAACGCCCCCCCGGCCGCCCTGCTCCTCCCTACTCCTCAGGCGGGACCCCGGCCGGGGGCGATCATTCTGAGGGAGGAGCCGGAAGGCGGTCGTTCGGTGCTCTCATGGATACAGGCCCCGTAGGGTAGGAGGGGATCAGCAGCAAGCACGGCCTTCCGGCTCGAGTCCGTCATGAAGGGGGCGCGCGAAGCCCATGAGCGGTGTCATGAAGCGGATGGGAATGATTTTCCGCGCTAAGGCGAACAAGGCCCTCGACCGGGCTGAGGATCCCCGGGAGACGCTCGACTACTCGTACCAGAAGCAGTTGGAGCTGCTCCAGAAGGTGCGGCGCGGCGTCGCCGACGTCGCCACCTCCAGGAAGCGCCTCGAACTCCAGCTCAACCAGCTCAACAACCAGTCCGCCAAGCTGGAGGACCAGGGCAAGAAGGCCCTCGCCCTCGGCCGGGAGGACCTGGCCCGCGAGGCGCTGACCCGGAAGGCCGGTCTCGCGCAGCAGATCGCGGATCTCCAGCAGCAGCACGAGACCCTCCAGACGGAGGAGAACAAGCTCACCCTCGCGGCCCAGCGGCTCCAGGCGAAGGTGGACGCGTTCCGCACCCGCAAGGAGACGATCAAGGCCACCTACACGGCGGCCCAGGCGCAGACCCGGATCGGCGAGGCGTTCTCCGGCATCTCCGAGGAGATGGGCGACGTCGGCATGGCCATCCAGCGCGCGGAGGACAAGACCGCGCAGCTCCAGGCCCGGGCCGGCGCCATCGACGAGCTGCTCGCCTCGGGCGCCCTGGACGACCCGACCGGCACCTCCAAGGACGACCTGACCGCCGAGCTGGACCGCATCGCGGGCAACGCGGACGTAGAGTTCGAGCTGGAGCGGATGAAGGCGGAGCTGGCGGGCGGTCCCGCCGCCCAGCGCCAGGCCATCGAAGGAGGCGGCACCGGTGCCGCCGCGGACGAGCGCCAGGACCAGCGTCAGGAATCCCCCAAGTTCGACAAGCAGTGACGATCTTCGGAGCACGTTCGGAGGGCGACATGATCGTGCGGATCATGGGGGAGGGACAGGTCAGGCTGGACGACAGCCACTTTCCCGCGCTCAACCAGCTGGACGACGAGCTCATGGCCGAGGTCGAGTCCGGCGACAGCGAGGGCTTCCACCGCACCCTCGCCGCTCTGCTGGACGCCGTCCGCTCGATGGGCACGCCGCTGCCCGACGACGCGCTGGAGCCGTCGGAGCTGATCCTCCCGGCGCCCGAGGCGTCCATCGCCGAGGTGCGCGCCTTGCTCACCGAAGACGGCCTCATCCCGGACTAGAAGCCCCCCGGCCGTGACGCATCCGCAGGTCGCCCAGGCCCGGCAGTGGCTCCGGGCCCACCCCCTGGCGCTCGACGCGCTCCTCTCGCTCGCCGTGCTCGGCTTCGCGCTCTGCGTCTCCGTCACGGAGTCCCGCACGCCGGACGGCGGTTCCGGCTTCGGCAAGCGGCACCTCGCCGCGCACACCCTCGCGCTGTACGGGCTGGCCGCCGCCGCGCTGACGCTGCGCCGGGTGTTCCCGAAGAAGGTCCTGCTCACTGTCGGCGCCACGGCGATGCTGGAGCTGTTCCTCGGCACCCGGTCCTACACGGCCGCCGAGCGGCACTCCTCGATCGTGATCTTCGTGGTCGTGGCGCTGTTCACCGTCGCCCTGGCCACCGACCGCGCGACGACGCTGAAGCTGGGCCTGCTCACCACGGCCCTGTTCACCCCGGCCGCGATGGTGATGGGGGTCCGGCCCTGGTACGACCCGGAGAACCTGGGCGTGTTCGCCTGGACCGCCCTGGCCGCCGCGATGGGCGAGGCGGTGCGCACGCGCCGCGCCATGGTGGACGCCATCCGGGAGCGCGCCGAGCGCGCCGAGCGCACCCGCGAGGAGGAGGCCCGCCGCCGGGTCGCGGAGGAGCGGATGCGGATCGCCCGCGAGCTGCACGACGTGGTGGCGCACCACATCGCGCTGGTCAACGTCCAGGCCGGGGTCGCCTCGCACGTGATGAGCACCCGCCCCGACCAGGCGATGGAGGCGCTGGGCCACATCCGCCATGCCAGCCGCCGGGCGCTGGCCGAGCTGCAGACGACGGTCGGGCTGCTGCGCCACCAGGACGAGCCGATCGCGCCGACCGAGCCGGTCCGCGGCCTGGGCGTGCTGGACGAGCTGGTCGAGGGCTTCGCCCAGGCCGGGATGGCGGTGACGGTGGAGGCCCCGGGCGCCGCCGAGCCGCTGCCCTCGGCCGTCGACCTGGCCGCGTACCGGGTGGTGCAGGAGGCGCTGACCAACGTGCACAAGCACGCCGGACCGGAGGCGACCGCCCGCGTCCGCATCGTCCGCTCGGGCGGCGCCGCGGGCGCCGCGCTGCACATCACCGTGGAGGACGACGGCCCCCGCCCCGCCGGTGACGGCGGTGAGCGCGGGGACGGCGAGGAGGTGCGGCGCCGCAACGGCAGCGGCCACGGCCTGACCGGGATGCGGGAGCGGGCCACCGCGCTCAGTGGCACCTGCGAGGCGGGCCCGCGGGACGACGGCGGGTTCCGGGTGCGGGTCACCCTGCCGCTCCAGGCGCCGCCGCGCCCGCCCGAGAGCGGGGTGGAGCCGCGGGAGCGGCCCACCGCCCGGCGCGGCGGGTGGTGCGCGTGATCCGGGTGGTCCTCGCCGACGACCAGGCGCTGCTGCGCAGCGCGTTCCGGGTGCTGGTCGAGTCGGACCCCGGCATGACCGTCACCGGCGAGGCGTCGGACGGCGCCGAGGCGCTGAAGGTGATCCGCGACCAGGGCGCGGACGTGGTGCTGATGGACATCCGCATGCCGGGCATGGACGGCCTGGCCGCGACCCGGGCCATCGGCGCGGACCCGGCGTTCGACGGGGTGAAGGTGGTGATCCTCACCACCTTCGAGTCGGACGACTACGTGGTGGAGGCGCTGCGCGCGGGCGCCTCCGGCTTCCTCGGCAAGGGCGCCGAGCCCGCCGAGCTGCTCAGCGCGATCCGGCTGGCGGCGGCGGGCGAGGCGCTGCTGTCGCCCTCGGCGACGCGCGGGCTGATCGCGCGCTTCCTGGCCCAGCAGCCCCACGGCGACCGCCCGGCCCCCGAC
Organism: Streptomyces sp. URMC 129; assembly: GCF_051386415.1. Lineage (NCBI taxonomy): Bacteria > Bacillati > Actinomycetota > Actinomycetes > Kitasatosporales > Streptomycetaceae > Streptomyces > Streptomyces sp. URMC 129. The sequence goes on along the minus strand of NZ_JBPQTQ010000076.1, from coordinate 22,923 downwards.
TCCTCGGCGCTGGACGTGCTGACCGTCCGCGAGCGCGAGGTGCTGGTCGAGGTGGCGGGCGGCCTGTCCAACGACGAGATCGCGCGACGCCTGTCCGTCAGCCCGCTGACGGTGAAGACGCACATCAACCGGCTGCTGACCAAGCTCTCCGCCCGCGACCGCGCCCAGCTCGTCGTCACCGCCTACGAGACGGGCCTGGTCCGCCCCCGCTCCGGCTAGAGCCTGTCTTCCGGATCGTGGGGGCACCTCCCGGACGCCGGTCCGGGGGAGGATCAGGCTGCGGCGTCTGGCTCCCCCGGGCCCCTCGGGGGCCCGGAAGGTACCCCCATGCGCCGGCAAGGCGCCGGATCGCGGCTCGTAACGGTGGGGGCACCTCCCAGCCGCCGGGCTGGGGGAGCGTCGTGGCCCCGCGAAGACCCGGAAGAGAGGTTCTAGGGCTCCGGCCGGGCGGCCCGTCCGCGAGGCCGCCGGGCCCCCGCGCCACGCCATCGGGAGCGCTCGCACCCGCCTGGGGAGCCGCGGGCCGGTCCGACGCGACGGCGCGGACAGACCCACGGCCTCATCTTCGGGAGCCCCCGCCATGGGTCCCTCCCGGATGCCGGTCCGGGGGAGGCCGGGAGGTGGCCGTCGCGCGCCGGCTCGCCCGGCAGATCGGCTCGCGGCGGTGATGTCTACGTCGTCAGGCGGTCGGCGCCTGCACCACCACGGCGGTGCCGTAGCCGTCGGCGCGCCGGACGCCCTCCGGCGACGACGGGACGGCCCGCGCGGCCGGGGCGGCCCCAGGACGCACCGGGCGGCGCGCCCGGCGGGCCGTGGCTCACAGGAACTGCGGCGACGGCAGGTACGGCGCCGGCGGGCGCATGCCGCGCAGGCACAGGTACCCGTCGGCGGACAGTTCGAGACCGGCCGCGAATCCGACGTCCAGCGCCCAGTCCTGTTCCGCCGTCAGGTGCCGTACGGTCGCCGTCGAGCCGGGCGGCAGGCTGAGCAGGGCCGAGGTCAGCAGCCGGACCGCGATCCGGCGGGAGGTGGCCGCCAGCAGCGCCACGTTGCCGTTCTCGTCGAGGTAGCAGTACCCGCTGCCGGCCAGGTCGTCGGCCACCACCACCCGGCAGTGCAGCAGCAGTTCGCCGTGGTCGGGTCCGTGGGCGGCGCCGCGCAGCCGCCGGTCCACGGAGTCCATCAGGTCCCGCTGCGCGGGCCCGCCCTCGATGGCCGGGCCGTCCGGCACGGTCAGCCGCGTGGTGTCCACCGTCCCCGACAGCCGCATCGACGGGTGCAGGGTGAACCCGGCGCCCCGGTAGACGCGGGCCGCGGCCGAGTCGGGCCGGGCGCAGATCATGCCGCGCAGGGTGCCCCGGCCGTAGGCCGCCGCCCGGCGCATGAGCTCCTTGCCCACGCCCTTGCCCCGCGCCTCGGGCACCACCGCGAGCAGCGACAGCCCCCACAGGCCCTCGCGCAGGGACGCCAGCGCCACCCCGACCGGGCGGCCCGCGTCGTCCTCCGCGAGCCAGCACCCGGCCGGGTCGGTCCCGGCCAGATGCCGGACTCTGCGCAGGAACCGGACGGTCCGCCGTTCCTCCCACTCCCCGCCCCCGAAGGCGGCGACGGTCACGGAACGCACGGCCTCGGCGTCCGCTCGGCTGTCTCGTACGCGGCGCAGGATCATGGGATCCATCGTGACCCGGCGCGGGGCGTGCCTGCTACGGCAACGCGAGCATCCGGTCCAGGGCGAGCCGGGCGTCGTGCGCGGTGCCGGGGTCGACGGTGACGCGGTTGACGACCTTCCCGTCGGCCAGCGACTCCAGGGCCCACACCAGGTGCGGCAGGTCGATGCGGTTCATCGTGGAGCAGAAGCACACCGTCCGGTCGAGGAAGACGATCTCCTTGCCCTCGGCGGCGTACCGGTTGGCCAGCCGCCGGACCAGGTTCAGCTCGGTGCCCACGGCCCACTTGGAGCCGGCCGGCGCGGCGTCCAGGGTCTTGATGATGTGCTCGGTGGAGCCGACGTGGTCGGCCGCCGCGACGACCTCGTGCCTGCACTCGGGGTGGACCAGCACGTTGACGCCGGGGATGCGGGCGCGGACCTCGTTCACCGAGTCGAGCGAGAAGCGGCCGTGCACCGAGCAGTGGCCGCGCCACAGGATCATCCGGGCCCGGCGCAGCTGGTCGGCGGTGAGCCCGCCGCCCGGCTTGTGCGGGTTGTAGACGACGCAGTCCTCCAGGGACATGCCCAGCTCGCGCACGGCGGTGTTGCGGCCGAGGTGCTGGTCGGGGAGGAAGAGGACCTTCCCGTTGTCGCTGTCGCCGGTCCGGGCGAAGGCCCAGGTCAGGGCGCGGGTGGCGTTCGAGGAGGTGCAGACGGTGCCGCCGTGCCGACCGGTGAACGCCTTGATGTCGGCCGAGGAGTTCATGTAGGTGACGGGCACGGTGACGTCGGCCACACCCGCGTCGGTCAGCACGTCCCACGCCTCCGCGACCTGCTCGGCGGTGGCCATGTCGGCCATGGAGCAGCCGGCGGCCAGGTCGGGCAGGATCACCGCCTGCGCGTCGGTGGTGAGGATGTCGGCGGACTCGGCCATGAAGTGGACGCCGCAGAAGACGATGTACTCGGCCTGCGGGCGGGCGGCGGCGTCACGGGCCAGCTTGAAGGAGTCCCCGGTGACGTCCGCGAACTGGATGACCTCGTCCCGCTGGTAGTGGTGGCCGAGCACAAACAGCCGGTCGCCGAGCCTGGCCCTGGCCGCGCGGGCCCGTTCCACCAGGCCGGGGTCGGAGGCCGCCGGCAGATCGCCCGGGCAGTCCACCCCACGCTCGCTGGCCGGGTCGGAGCCCCGGCCGAGCAGGAGGAGGGCGAGCGGGGTCGGCTCGACGTCGAGGGTCTGGGCGGTGTTCACGGCTCCCACCCTTCTTTCTGTGTGCTGTCCGACGCCTTTTCGTCGGATTGACACAATGGATGATATCCGCTTCGCGTCACGTTGACGATGCCGATAGCGTCACTGTGACGCATTCCGCGACCGGCCCCGGTGTGCGAGCATGGGGGAAACCAGAAAAGGCGTGCCGCCGGTGGAATGAATCCGGGTGGCCGTCTGTTGGCCCACTCGGCAGAGCATTGCGCACACAGTGCAGTCCGTACTACCTGGGAGATACGCAGATGTCCGTAACGGAAGAGACCGTTGTCAACGACGGCATCATCCTTTCCGACACGGCCGTGGCGAAGGTCAGGAGCCTGCTGGAGCAGGAAGGGCGCGACGACCTCGCGCTCCGCGTCGCGGTCCAGCCCGGCGGATGTTCCGGTCTGCGCTACCAGCTCTTTTTCGACGAGCGCTCGCTCGACGGTGACGTGGTGAAGGACTACGACGGTGTGAAGGTCGTCACCGACCGGATGAGCGCCCCCTACCTCGGCGGCGCCTCGATCGACTTCGTCGACACCATCGAGAAGCAGGGCTTCACCATCGACAACCCGAACGCCACGGGCTCCTGCGCCTGCGGCGACTCCTTCAGCTAAAGGCCACCGGCCCGGCCCCGCGCGGCCCGGCACAGCACGGCGGAGGCGGCGGACCGATCGACACGGTCCGCCGCCTCCGCCGTCGCGTCCCCGCCCTCAGCGGACCGGGATGGGCTCGCCCCGCTCGTCCAGCAGCGCGCGGTCCCCGACCGGCTCGTCCAGCGACACCTCGGTCGTCATCTCCTCGGCCACCAGGACGCAGTAATCCTCGCGGTCCGGGTTGGTGATCTCCAGCCGCACCGTCACCTCGTCGTCCGACTCCTCGGCCGTCGCCGCGTAGTCGTCGCAGACCCCGCCCCAGAAGGTCAGGGTGAGGGTCGTGTCCGAGGCGTCGTAGGGCGCGACCGACCAGCCGGCCTCCGCGGGGTCCGCCGCTTCCTGGCCGCGGTCGCCCGGCGCGGACCCGGCCCCGGAGCGCTGCTCCGGGTCGGCGGGCTCGGCCGGTTCGGCGGGCTCCGCCGGGGCGTCCGGCGCCCCGCCGTCCGCCGCGTACGAGAACGGGACGGCCGGGTGGCTCACCACGGTCGGTATGTCACCCGCGAGCGTCCCCCGGAACAGCCAGGACGGCACGAGCACCGCCTGCTGCTCGCTGTAGTGCAGCGCCAGCCCGAACTCGGCCGTCACGTCCACCGGCCCCGGCTTCTCCCCGGGGGCGGCGCACGCGTACTCCGTGTCCGGCTCGGCGGGGGCGACGGGCTCCGACTGCCCGCCGGGCTCCGGCTCTCCGCCGGGCTCCGGCGCCGGCTCGGCGCAGGCGATCTCCGGCACGGGCAGCTCGGCCAGCGCGTCGTTGTACCCCTCGACGGCCCCGGCGGCGTCCAGCGAGACGTCGCGCTCCGCGCCCGCCTCGGGCACCGCCAGCACGCCCGTGGCGCTGGTCACCTCGCCCTCCGGACCCACGTACAGCTCGGTCCGCAGGCCGTGCACCGGCAGGCCGTCCACCACGGGGAACGCCCGCACGACCCGCTGGGAGGCCGCGGTGAGCGTCGCGTCCAGATCGGCGTCGGCCAGGCCGAGGTCCGCGAGCAGCGGCTCGGCCGCGTTCAGCGCCTCCTCCTGGGACGGCGGCGTCCCCCCGGCGTCGTCCACCGGCATCTCGGGACTCGCCACGGAGGAGTCCGGGTCGATCGGATCGGTGATCTCCGCGTACACCTGTCCCCCGTACGACCAGTGGCCCGGCGCCGCGCCGGTCACCGTCAGGGCCGTCCCCCCGGGCTCGGGGCTCGTCACCGTCCAGGACCCGCCCGACTCCTCGACCGCCTCGCCGTCCAGGCCGAAGGCCGCCGCCAGCCCGGCGACCTGGTCGCCGGTCACCTCCCCGAAGCCGTACACCGCGGCCCGCTCCGGGGCGGCCGGCGCGTCACCGGTCAGCCGCAGCGGCGCCGGACCGGCCGTTTCCAGGGCCACCGCCGCGTCCCCCCGGGCATCGATCGTGAGGGCCGCTGCGCCGTCCAGCACCAGCGGTTCCGACGCGTCGCCGCCGCTGTCGCCGCCGCCCCCGCCGTCGTCGCCCAGCAGCCCGCTCGCTCCGTACAGACCGCCCGCGATGACCGCCACGGCCACCGCGACGGCCGTGATCACGGGCCACCCGCGGCGCCCGTCACCGTCCTGGCCCCCGGGGGTGGCCGCCTCCTCGCGGGTCTCCTCGTCAGCCATACCATCGCTCCTCGGATCCGGCGGATATGTACGCCCGTTGGACGGGACGACGTCACGAGCGGTTCCACCGGTAGCCTGGTGGTCCTTGTCGCCTGACGCCCTCGGGAGCGGAACCGCCGTGCGTATCGCCGTCTCGGGCTCCATCGCCCACGATCATCTGATGACTTTCCCCGGCCGGTTCGCCGACCAGCTCGTCGGAGACCAGCTCCACACCGTCTCGCTGTCCTTCCTGGTCGACTCCCTCGAAGTGCGGCGAGGCGGTGTCGGCGCCAACATCTGCTACGGCATGGGCCAGTTGGGCGCGGCCCCGATCCTCGTCGGGTCGGCCGGCGCGGACTTCGAGGAGTACCGGGCCTGGCTCGACCGGCACGGCGTGGACACCGCCTCGGTCCGCATCTCCGAACTCCTGCACACCGCGCGGTTCGTGTGCACCACCGACGCCGACCACAACCAGATCGGCTCCTTCTACACCGGCGCGATGAGCGAGGCCCGGCTGATCGAGCTCCAGGCCGTCGCGGACCGCGTGGGCGGCCTCGACCTGGTGCACATCGGCGCCGACGACCCCGAGGCGATGCTGCGCCACACCGAGGAGTGCCGCACCCGGGGCATCCCGTTCGCCGCCGACTTCTCCCAGCAGCTCGCGCGCATGGACGGCGAGGAGATCAGGATGCTGACCGAGGGCGCGGCGTACCTGTTCCACAACGAGTACGAGAAGGCGCTCGTCGAGAACAAGACCGGCTGGTCGGCCGATGACGTGCTCGCCCGGGTCGGCACCCGGGTCACCACGCTGGGCGCGCGGGGCGTGCGGATCGAGCGGCTCGGTGAGGAGCCGATCGAGGTCGGCTGCCCCGAGGAGGAGACGAAGGCCGACCCCACCGGCGTCGGCGACGCCTTCCGCGCCGGATTCCTCTCCGGCCTGGCCTGGGGCGCCCCCCTGGAACGCTGCGCCCAGGTCGGCTGCATGGTCGCCACTCTGGTGATCGAGACGATCGGCACCCAGGAATACACCCTGAACCGCGGCCCCTTCATGGAGCGCTTCACCAAGGCTTACGGCATCGAAGCGGCCGACGAGGTCCGGGCCCACCTGGCCTGACCCCCGGTCGGGCCGGACCGGCGCCGGGTGCCGCGTCGCCCACCGTGGGCCGGCGGTGTGCCGGGTGGCGTCCTGCGTCCGGGCCTCCTGTCGGCCGTGGCGGGTCGGCGCGCGCGGCGGGGAGCCGTGGGGTTCAGGACAGGCGGCGGACGCGGTAGGCCGTGCCAGGGCCGTCGGGGTTGGGGGACGCGCCCAGGTACTCCTGGCCGCGCATCGTGCACCAGGCCGGGATGTCGAGGCGGGCCGCCGTGTCGTCCGACAGGACCGTGATCACCTCGCCGACCGGGGCCCGGGGGAGCGTCTTGGCCAGCTCGATCACCGGGATCGGGCAGCGCTTGCCCAGGGAGTCCACGAGCAACGGGTCCGCCGTCCCCGGCGACGGCGGGACGTCGAGCGCCGCGCGGACCGAGGCCACGGCACGGGGGAGCGCGGCGAGGAAGCGTTCCACGTCCTCCTCCGCCGTCCCCGGCGGCAGCGACACCCGGACGTTCCCCTCCGACAACACCCCCATCGCCCGCAGGACATGGCTCGGCGTCAGCGTGCTCGACGTGCACGACGAGCCGGACGAGACGGCGAAGCCCTCCCGGTCCAGCGCGTGCAGCAGCGCCTCCCCGTCGGCGTAGAGGCAGGAGAACGTCACGATGTGCGGCAGCCGGTGCGCCGGGTCGCCGACCACCTCGGTGTCGGGCACCACCTCCGGCACCCGGGCGCGGATCCGCGCCACCAGCGCGCTCAGCCGCGCCGCCTCCGCGTCCGCCTCCTGCCGCACCGCCCGCAGCGACGCCGCCGCCGCGACCACGGCCGGGATGTTCTCGAAGCCCGGCGCGCGTCCCGACTCCCGCTCGTCCACCGGCCGCGCGGGCGCGAACCGCACCCCCTTGCGCACCGCGAGCAGCCCCACCCCGCCCGGACCGCCCCACTTGTGCGCGCTCGCCGCCAGCAGCGACCAGCCGTCCTCCACCGGCCCCCACGCCAGCGACTGCGCCGCGTCCACCAGCAACGGCACCCCCGCCGCGCGGCACGCCGCCGCGATCTCGCCCACCGGCTGGCGCGTCCCCACCTCGTGGTTGGCCGACTGCACGCACACCAGCGCGGCGCCGTCGCCCAGCGCCGCCGCCACGTCCCCCGGCGCCACCCGGCCGCCCCGGTCCACGCCGATCTCGGTGACCTCGCCGCCCGCCTCCCGGTGCGCCTCGGCCGCGTGCAGCACCGCCGAGTGCTCCACGGCCGACACCACCAGCCGCCGCCCGGCCCGCCGCCGCCCGGCGAGCGCGCCCGCGACGCCGGTGTGCAGCGCGCGTGTGCCCGAGGTGGTGAACGTCAGTTCGTCCGGGCGGCAGCCGACCGCCTCGGCGGCGGTCTCGCGCGCCGCGTCCAGCAGCATCCGGGCCCGCCGCCCCTCCCGGTGCGGACGGGCCGGGTCCGCCCAGCCGTCCTCCAGCGCGGCGGCCAGCGCCTGCCGGGCGACGGGGTGGAGGGGAAGCGAGGACGCGGCGTCGAAGTAGGGCACGTCCGCCACGCTAACAATCCCGTCGTTCCGCCACCCCGGTGCGTTGGACCACCCTCCCCGCGTGGGCCCGGGGGACGTCCAGTAGGGTTTGGTCCGCATAAACATCCAAACCCCTGCCCGTGTCAGGGCCGGCCCCGCTCCGCGCGAAGGCAGCCCGGACCATGGGCGAGACTCTCGGGAAGGCGCTACGTGAGTCCCAACGGCTCCGACCGCTCGTCGCGGCGCCCGATGCGGCGGTTCCTGCCGCAGGCGCTCATCGCGGGCCTGGTCCTGGCAACCGCGACAGGTTGCACATCGGAGGACTTCCCCCGCCTCGGTATGCCCACCCCGGTGACGGAGGAGGCGCCCCGCATCCTGTCCCTCTGGCAGGGCTCGTGGGCCGCCGCGCTCGCCACGGGGGTGCTGGTCTGGGGCCTCATCCTGTGGAGCGTTTTCTTCCACCGCCGCTCCCGGACGAAGGTCGAGGTCCCCCCGCAGAACCGGTACAACCTCCCCATCGAGGCCCTGTACACGCTCGTTCCGCTGATCATCGTCTCGGTGCTCTTCTACTTCACCGCCCGTGACCAGACCGAGCTGCTGGAGACCTCGGACGAACCCGAGCACGTGATCAACGTGGTCGGCTTCCAGTGGAGCTGGGGTTTCAACTACATCGAGCGGGTCGGCGACCACGAGGGCGACGCCCGCGAGGCCGCCGAGCTGGCGTCCATCCCGGACGACATCCAGGACCGCTTCCCCGAAGGGGCCAACGGCGTCTACGAGGTCGGCACGCCGGCGGACCGCGACCCGGACACGGGGAACCCGGGCCCCACCCTGGTGCTGCCCGAGGGTGAGCCCGTCCAGTTCGTCCTCACCTCCCGGGACGTCATCCACTCCTTCTGGGTGGTGCCGTTCCTCATGAAGCAGGACGTCATCCCCGGGCACACCAACACCTTCGAGGTGACGCCCAGCCGCCAGGGCACCTTCCTGGGCAAGTGCGCCGAGCTGTGCGGCGTGGACCACTCCCGCATGCTCTTCAACGTCAAGGTCGTGTCGCCCGAGGAGTACGACGCGTACCTGGAGGAGCTCGCGGACCAGGGTCAGACGGGGTACATCCCGGCCGGTATCGAGCAGACCGACGCCGCCCGGAACGCCGAGACCAACGAGGGGCAGTCGTGAGTATCCTCGAGAAAAACCAGGAGTCGGACGTCGCGCCCGCGATCCGCGCGGCGGCGCGCCGCCCGCAGCCGGGGTCCGTCGTGGTCAAGTGGCTCACCACCACCGACCACAAGACGATCGGCACGATGTACCTGACGACGTCGTTCCTCTTCTTCATCATCGGTGGCATCCTGGCCCTGCTCATGCGCGCCGAACTCGGCCGCCCGGGCAACCAGTACCTGAGCAACGAGCAGTTCAACCAGCTCTTCACCATGCACGGCACGGTGATGCTGCTGCTGTTCGCGACCCCCCTGTTCGCCGGGTTCGCCAACTGGATCATGCCGCTGCAGATCGGCGCCCCCGACGTGGCGTTCCCGCGGCTGAACATGCTGGCCTACTGGCTGTACCTCTTCGGCGGCCTGATGGTCGTCGGCGGCTTCGTCACCCCGCAGGGCGCGGCCAGCTTCGGCTGGTTCGCCTACACGCCGCTGTCCGACGCGGTCCGCTCGCCGGGCGTCGGCGCCGACCTGTGGGTGATGGGCCTGGCCCTCGGCGGCTTCGGCACCATCCTCGGCGCGGTGAACTTCATCACCACCATCATCTGCATGCGCGCGCCCGGCATGACGATGTTCCGGATGCCGATCTTCACCTGGAACGTGCTGCTGACCGGTGTGCTGGTGCTGCTGGCCTTCCCGGTGCTCGCCGCCGCCCTGTTCGCCCTGGCGGCGGACCGGATCTTCGGAGCCCACATCTTCGACGCGGCCAACGGCGGCGCGATCCTGTGGCAACACCTGTTCTGGTTCTTCGGCCACCCCGAGGTGTACATCATCGCGCTGCCGTTCTTCGGCATCGTCTCCGAGATCATCCCGGTCTTCAGCCGCAAGCCGATCTTCGGCTACATCGGCCTGGTCGCCGCGACGATCATGATCGCGGGCCTGTCGGTGACGGTGTGGGCGCACCACATGTACGTCACGGGCGCGGTGCTGCTGCCGTTCTTCTCGTTCATGACCTTCCTGATCGCGGTGCCGACCGGTGTGAAGTTCTTCAACTGGATCGGCACCATGTGGAAGGGCTCGCTCAGCTTCGAGACCCCGATGCTCTGGTCGGTCGGCTTCCTGATCACCTTCCTCTTCGGTGGTCTCACCGGTGTGATCCTGGCCTCGCCGCCGCTGGACTTCGCCATCTCCGACAGCTACTTCGTGGTGGCCCACTTCCACTACGTGGTCTTCGGCACGGTCGTCTTCGCGATGTTCGCCGGGTTCCACTTCTGGTGGCCCAAGTGGACGGGCAAGATGCTGGACGAGCGGCTGGGCAAGATCACCTTCTGGACGCTGTTCGTCGGCTTCCACCTGACCTTCCTCGTCCAGCACTGGCTGGGCGCCGAGGGCATGCCGCGCCGCATCCCGGACTACCTGGCCGCGGACGGCTTCACCGCCCTCAACACGGTGTCCACCATCGGGTCGTTCCTGCTCGGCATGTCGATGCTGCCGTTCCTCTACAACGTCTGGAAGACCTGGAAGTACGGCGAGAAGGTCACCACCGACGACCCCTGGGGCTACGGCCGTTCGCTCGAATGGGCGACCTCCTGCCCGCCGCCCCGGCACAACTTCATCACGCTGCCCAGGATCCGGTCCGAGTCCCCGGCCTTCGACCTGCACCACCCCGAGGTCGCGGCGCTCGACCAGCTCGAGAACGACGCCCGCCACGAGGCCGAGGCGCTCACCGGAAAGGAGGCCGGCCAGTGAGGATCCAAGGGCACCTGTTCGCCTGGATCTCGGTCTTCATGCTGTCCGTGGCCATCGTCTACGGACTGTGGTCCAAGGAGCCGGTCGGCACCACGGCCCTGTTCCTGTCGTTCGCCCTGTCGGCGATGGTCGGGTTCTACCTGATCTTCACCGCCCGCCGGGTCGACACGGGCGCGCAGGACCGGAAGGACGCGGACGTCGCCGACGACGCGGGCGAGCTCGGCTTCTTCAGCCCGCACAGCTGGGCCCCGCTGGTCCTCGGGGCGGGCGGCGCGGCGGCGTTCATGGGCCCCGTCTTCGGCTGGTGGTTCCTGTACTTCACCGCGCCCCTGATCGCCGTCGGCCTGTGGCTGTGGGTCTTCGAGTACTACCGCGGCGAGAACCAGAACCAGTGACCGTGCCGCCCGGTGCCGCCCGCGGCGCGCCGGTGTGACCCGTGGCCCCCCGGAGGCGAGACCTCGGGGGGGCCACCCCATTCGCAGCAAGCCAGCGCGCCCTTTCGGCGCAATGTTCTTAGTTTGTGGCTATGAGTCACATATCTCGGTTCACCCTCAGCGCCGCGCTGCTGGCCGCTCCGCTGCTGGCCGGGCTGACGGCCTGCGGCGACGGCGACCACCCGCTGGCGGCCGACCCGTACGACGCCACGGAGCAGCTCTCCTTCGGCACCGCGGGCCGCGAGGACGCCACCGCCGTCGATCCCGACTCGCCCCTGAAGATCAGCGCCAAGGGCTCCGACACCCGCATCACCGACGTCGTCGCCACCGACACCACCGGCCGCCCCCTGGCCGGTGAGCTGTCCGCCGACGGCCGCGGCTGGCGCAGCACCTCACCGCTGGCCGCCGACGCCACGTACACCGTCCGCGTCAGCACGGAGGACGGCGGCGGCGCCCCCGGGCGCGGCGTGCACAGCTTCACCACCCGCGCCTCGGACACCAAGCGCGTCGACGTCACCTTCGGCCCCGAGGCGGGCACCTACGGCGTCGGCCAGCCCATCACCGCCACGCTCAGCCGCGGCATCTCCGACGAGCGCGAACGGGCGCTGGTGGAGGGCGCGTTGGCGGTCAGCTCCGAGCCCGCCGTCGAGGGCGCCTGGCACTGGGTGGACGACAAGGAGCTGCACTACCGCCCCGAGGAGTACTGGCCCGCCCACGCCCGGATCACCGTCACCTCCCACCTGGAGGGCCTGTCCATCAGGGACGGGCTGCGCGGCGGCAGCGGCGAGCCCCTGGAGCTGAAGACCGGCGACCGGGTCGAGGCCGTCGCCGACATCAGCGCCCACACCATGACCGTCTCCCGCAACGGCGAGGAGCTGCGCACCGTCCCCATCACCACGGGCAAGGAGGGCTTCCGCACCCGCGGCGGCAAGAAGGTCGTCCTCGGCCGCGAGGCACAGGTGCGGATGACCGGCACCAGCATCGGCATCCCGGCCGGCAGCGCCGAGTCCTACGACCTGAACGTCGAATGGGCGGCCCGGCTCACATGGAGCGGCGAGTACGTGCACGGCGCGCCCTGGTCGGTCGGCTCGCAGGGCGTGGACAACGTCAGCCACGGCTGCACCGGCCTGAGCACCGAGAACGCCCGCTGGTTCTACGAGCTGATCAAGCCGGGCGACATCGTGGAGCACGTCAACGGATTCGGCGAGGACATGGCGCCGTTCGGCAACGGCTTCGGCGACTGGAACCTGTCCTGGGACGCCTGGCTGGAGGGCAGCGCCCTCCAGGGCGAGGACCGGCCGGCGGCGGACCAGCCGGAAGGCCGGCTGGCCCCGAGCATCTAGGTCCTGTCCTGTCGATCTTGCAGGATCAGCCCGCGGTGTCGGACGGGGTGCATCGCAAGGCGCCGGATCGCGGCTCATACGTGGCCGTATGCGTGCGATCCGGTAACGCGGCGAGGTGCCGTGGCCGGCGTCGCGGGCCCGGCAAGATCGGCAGGACAGGGCCTAGCGACGCCCCGCCGCGTCGCGCCCGGTCAGCGCGCGGTGGCCGGGAGGCGCCGGCGTAGCAGGGAGGCCAGCGACGCGGCCAGCTCCGCCGGGTCCACCGGGTGCGCCACGGCGGCCTCCGCGCGGCTCCAGGTGGCCAGCCAGGCGTCCTGCGGGCGCCCGATCAGCAGCAGCACCGGCGGGCAGTCGAAGATCTCGTCCTTGATCTGGCGGCACACGCCCATGCCCCCGGCCGGGGACGCCTCGCCGTCCAGCACGCAGGCGTCGATGCCGCCCTTCTCCAGCTCGGACAGCACCGCGGGCAGCGTCGCGCACTCGACGTACTCGACCGCCGGGACGTCGTCCGCCGGCCGCCGCCCGGCCGCCAGGCGCACCTGCTCGCGGGTGTGGGCGTTGTCGCTGTAGACCAGCACCGTGGCGGTGCTCTCCATCGTTCCTCCGCGGGGTGGAGCGGGTGTCGTCGCCGCGGATGCTACTCCGTCCCGGGCGGCCTGGGCAGGGCATCGGCGTGCCGCGCGGACGTGGGGACACACCGAACCCCACCCCCGGGGCAAGCGCCCGAAAACCGCCCGACATAATGACGGGCGTGGCGACAGCAACAGCAGTAGATACCGGGCACGCGATCCCCTCGGTCAACAGGCCGAACGTCACCAGTGTCGGGACCGTCATCTGGCTGAGTTCCGAGCTGATGTTCTTCGCGGCCCTCTTCGCGATGTACTTCACCCTGCGGTCGGTGATGGGTGCGGACTACTGGCAGGAGAACGCGGACGCGCTCAACCTGCCTTTCTCCGCGACCAATACGACGATCCTGGTGCTTTCCTCCCTGACCTGTCAGCTCGGCGTGTTCGCCGCCGAGCGGGGCGACGTGAAGAAGCTCCGCGGTTGGTTCGTGGTCACCTTCATCATGGGAGCCATCTTCATCGGCGGCCAGGTCACCGAGTACGTCGAGCTGGTCGAGCACGAGGGCATCTCCCTTTCCTCCGGCCCCTACGGTTCGGCGTTCTACCTGACCACCGGCTTCCACGGACTGCACGTGCTGGGCGGGCTGATCGCGTTCCTGTTCGTCCTGGGCCGGACCTACGCCGCGCGGCGCTTCACCCACGAACAGGCCACCACGGCCATCGTCGTGTCGTACTACTGGCACTTCGTCGACGTCGTCTGGATCGGCCTCTTCGCCACCATCTACCTGATCCAGTAGCGGCCGGTCGACGCACTGTACGCACTTATCAAGCACCGACGCAGAAGATCCTGACACCGGGGTAATCCGTGAAAAAGCTCTCCGCACGACGACGCCATCCCATGGCGGCACTCGTCGTCCTCCTCCTCGCGCTGGCGGCCACAGGGGGGCTGTACGCCGCGTTCGCCCCCGCGGACGAGGCGAAGGCCGACGACGCGGCCCAGTCCCTCGCCATCGAGGAGGGCAAAAGGCTCTACGACGTCGGCTGCTCCAGCTGCCACGGCGCGGGCGGCCAGGGCGGCAGCGACGGCCCCAGCCTGGTGGGCGTGGGCGCCGCCGCCGTCGACTTCCAGGTCGGCACCGGCCGGATGCCCATGCAGCAGCCGGGCCCGCAGGCGCCGGACAAGCCGGCGGTGTACACGCAGGCCGAGATCGATCAGCTCGCCGCGTACATCGCCTCCCTCGGCCCCGGCCCGTCCGTGCCGAACCCCAGCGCCTACGACCCCGCCGAGGGCGACTCGGCGGAAGGCGGCGAGCTGTTCCGGACCAACTGCTCCCAGTGCCACAACTTCACCGGTCAGGGCGGCGCCCTGACGCACGGGAAGGAAGCACCCGGACTGGACGGCGTCGACCCCCGGTACGTCTACGAGGCCCTGCTCACCGGCCCGCAGAACATGCCCTCCTTCCCCGACTCCACCCTCCCCGAGGAGCAGAAGCAGGACATCATCGCGTTCCTCCAGGAGGTCAACTCCTCCGAGGCCGAGAACCCCGGAGGCTTCACGCTCGGCGGCTTCGGCCCCGTCAGTGAGGGCCTCTTCGCCTTCACGTTCGGCATCGGCGCCCTGATCGCCGTGACCGTGTGGATCGGCGCCAGGACCGCGAAGGCCAGGAAGTCATGAGTAGCCACGACAACGAACGAAACGACAAGGTGCTGTCCGACGACCACCTGCCCAGCAGCCCGGAGGGAAGGGGCCAGGTCGCCGTCGCGGACGACCCGTTCGCCGACCCGGGGCTGCCCCCGCACGAGCCGCGCCGCCAGGACGTGGACGAGCGGGCCGCCAAGCGCTCCGAGCGCACGGTCTCCCTGCTGTTCATCGTGGCCATGCTGGCCACCGTCGGCTTCATCGCCGTCTACTCGACCGTCAGCGTCGAGACGATCGTCTACATCTGGCCGTTCGGGCACATCAGCGCCACGAACTTCGGACTCGGCCTGACGCTGGCCCTGGCGCTCTTCGCCACCGGCGCCGGCGCCATCCACTGGGCCCGCACCCTGATGTCCGACCTGGAGACCGCGGACGAGCGGCACGCCGTCGAGGCCACTCCCGAGGTCAAGGCGAAGGTCTTCGAGGACTGGAAGCAGGGCGTCGCCGAGTCCCAGTGGGGCCGCCGCAAGATGGTCCGCAACACCATGCTCGGCGCGCTGACCCTCGTCCCGCTCACCGGTGTCGTGCTGCTGCGCGACCTGGGTCCGCTGCCCTACAGCAGGCTGCGGCACACGGCGTGGAAGGAGGGTGAGCTGATCGTCAACGACTCCACCGGTGAGCCGCTGCGCCCGGAGGACATCGTCGTCGGCTCCCTCACCCAGGCCAGGCCGGAGAGCCTGGACCCGCACGCCGAGGACTTCCACGCGGAGATCGCCAAGGCCGCGGTCATGCTGGTGCGCCTGGAGCCCGAGGACATCAAGGACCAGCGCTCGGCCGAGTGGGGCCACGAGGGCATCCTCTGCTACTCCAAGATCTGCACCCACATCGGCTGCCCGGCCACGCTCTACGAGCAGCAGACCCACCACGCGCTCTGCCCCTGCCACCAGTCGACGTTCGACCTCGCCGACGGGGCACGGGTGCTCTTCGGCCCGGCAGGCCACCCCCTGCCGCAGCTTCGCATTTCGGTGAACGACGAAGGCTACCTCCAAGCGCTCGGCGACTTCGAGGAGCCGCCCGGCCCGAGCTTCTGGGAGCGCGGATGAGTACGACGACTGACGCCGCCCCGAAGACGAGGGGCAAGGCGGGCCCAGGCGAGCGCCTCGCCGACTGGACCGACGGTCGGCTGGGGCTCTACACCCTGGCCAAGGCCAACATGCGGAAGATCTTCCCCGACCACTGGTCGTTCCTGCTGGGTGAGATCTGCCTCTACAGCTTCACCATCCTGATCCTCACCGGCACCTACCTGACGCTCTTCTTCGTGCCGAGCATGGCCGAGATCGAGTACGACGGCCCGTACGTGCCGATGCAGGGCGTCATGATGACGGAGGCGTACGCCTCGACGCTCGACATCAGCTTCGAGGTCCGCGGTGGTCTGCTGGTCCGGCAGATCCACCACTGGGCCGCGCTGATCTTCGTCGTCGGCCTGCTCTTCCACATGATGCGGGTGTTCTTCACCGGCGCGTTCCGCAAGCCGCGCGAGCTGAACTGGCTGTTCGGCTGGACGCTGCTGATCCTGGCCATCTTCACCGGCCTCACCGGCTACTCGCTGCCGGACGACCTGCTCTCCGGTACCGGTATCCGGTTCATGGAGGGCGCGATCCTGGCGACACCGGTGATCGGCACGTACCTGCAGATGTTCCTGTTCGGCGGGGAGTTCCCGGGGCACGACATCATTCCCCGGTTCTTCGTCATCCACGTGCTGCTGCTGCCGGGCATCATGCTGGCGCTGGTGACCGCGCACCTGATCCTGGTCTTCTACCACAAGCACACCCAGTACGCCGGGCCCGGCAAGACGAACACCAACGTCGTCGGCATGCCGTTCCTGCCCGTCTACATGGCCAAGGCCGGCGGCTTCTTCTTCCTCGTCTTCGGCGTCATCACGGCCATCGCGGCGACCGTCACCATCAACCCCGTGTGGGTGCTGGGGCCGTACCGGCCCGACCAGGTGTCCACCAACGCCCAGCCGGACTGGTATCTCGGCTTCTCCGAGGGCCTGGTGCGCATGATGCCCGGCTGGGAGTGGGTGATCCCCGGCGGATACACGCTGAACCTGGGTCTGATGATCCCGCTCGGCGTCTTCCCGGGCATGCTGGTGCTGATCGGCCTCTACCCGTTCTTCGAGTCCTGGGTCACCAAGGACCGGCGGGAGCACCACATCGCGGAGCGCCCGCGCAACAGCCCGACCCGGACCGGGTTCGGCGTGGCCTGGCTGACGGCGTACGTGGTCTGCCTCATCGCGGGCGGCAACGACGTGTGGGCGGTCAACTTCAACCTGTCCATCAACGCCATCACCTGGTTCTGCCGCATCGCGTTCTTCGTGCTGCCGGTGCTCACGTTCGTCGCCACCCGGCGGATCTGCATCGGGCTCCAGCGCCGCGACCTGGAGAAGGTGCTGCACGGCCGGGAGACCGGCGTCATCAAGCGGCTGCCGCACGGCGAGTTCGTCGAGGTGCACGAGCCGCTGCCGCAGCACCAGCTGTACACGCTCATGGCGCACGAGCAGCACCGGCCCGCCGAGATCGGCCCGGAGACGGACGAGAACGGCGTGCGGCGCAAGGTCAGCCCGCTGGAGCGGCTGCGCGCCCGGATCAGCCGTGGCTACTTCGGTGAGCACGCGCAGATCGCCAAGCCGACCGCCGAGGAGTACCGCGCCATCACCAGCGGCGAGGGACACCACTGAGCGATCCCGCTCCGGCCCCGAGGGCCGTGGTCACCGCCCGCATCCGGGCGGCGGCCACGGCCCTCGGCGTTTGGCTCTAGGCTCTGCTCCGACGACACCGACCCGCCTCCTCCAGGAGTGAGCTGCATGAGCGTTGTGACCCCCGCCGGAGGCGACCCGGCGGCCGAACGCACCTGGCCGGACCTGCTGGCGTCGCTGCTCGCCGGCCGGGACCTGACGGCCGGCGAGGCCGCGTGGGCCATGGACCGCATCATGAGCGGCGACGCGACGGACGTGCAGATCGCCGGCTTCGCCGTGGCGCTGCGGGCCAAGGGCGAGACGGTGGAGGAGATCACCGGCCTGGTCCGGACGATGTACCGGCACGCGAAGCTGATCGAGGTGCCGGGACGCACGGTGGACATCGTCGGCACCGGCGGCGACCGGGCCAAGACGGTCAACATCTCGACCATGTCCGCGATCGTCGTCGCCGGCACGGGCGCCCGGGTCGTCAAGCACGGCAGCCGCGCGGCCTCCAGCGCCAGCGGCGCGTCGGACGTGCTGGAGAAGCTGGGCGTCAACCTGGAGCTGACCCCGGAACGGGTGGCCGAGGTTGCCGTCGAGGCGGGCATCACGTTCTGTTTCGCGATCAAGTTCCACCCGGCGCTGCGGCACGCGGCGGGCGCGCGGACGGGGCTCGGCGTGCCGACCACGTTCAACGTCCTGGGCCCGCTCACCAACCCGGCCCGCGTCGGGGCGCAGGCGACGGGTGTCGCGGACGCGCGGATGGCGCCGATCATCGCGGGCGTGCTGGCGGAGCGCGGCACCTCGGCCCTGGTGTTCCGGGGTGACGACGGCCTGGACGAGCTGACCCTCACCACGACCTCGACGGTGTGGGTGGTGCGCGACGGCACGGTCCGCGAGGAGAAGTTCGACCCCCGGGACGTCGGCCTCGAACCGGCCCCGATCGAGACCCTGCGCGGCGCGGACGCCGCGTACAACGCGGAGGTGGCCCGCCGCCTGCTGGCCGGCGAGCGGGGCCCGGTCCGGGACGCGGTCCTGCTGAACTCGGCGGCGGCGCTGGTCGCCCTGGACCCCCAGGACGCCCCGCTGTCCGAACAGATCGCGGCCGGCATGGCCAGGGCCGCCGCGTCGATCGACACGGGCGCGGCGAAGACCACCCTGGAACGCTGGATCGCGGCCAGCCACCGGTAGCCCCGCGGGCACGTGCTCCCGCCGGAGGCGCCGCGCGCCGAGGCCCTATGCGTCGAGGCCGATGGAGAAGGCCGCTTCGAGGTCGTGGCGGGAGTACGTGCGGAACGCGATGTGGGTTTCGGTGGACTGCACGCCCGGTACCTTGCTGATACGGCCCGGGATCACCTCCGCGAGGTCCTCGTGGCCGCGGACCCGGACCAGGGCGATAAGGTCGTGGGGGCCGGTCACCGAGTAGACCTCGCTGACTCCTTCCAGCGCCGCGATCTGCTCCGCGACCTCCGGGACGCGGTCCACGCTGGTCTTGATGAGCACGATCGAAGTGATCACGGCTGAGCCTTTCCCTGTGCGGCGGACGCGGTACGCAGGGCTCACCTTAGCCCGGTACATCGGCCGTGGCGGCGCCGTAGCGCGTAGGGTGACAGTGGATAACGACAGGGCTGACGGACGGTGCGAACGGTGGATCCCACGGATGACGACGAGGCGACGGGGCGGCCCGAGCCCGAGTCCGGGGAGCCCGCCGAAACCCTCGACCGGCCGCTGCCGGAGCGGGTCCGCCACCGGGTCATCCTGCTCGCGGGGGACTCCTTCAGCGGGATGACCATCGCGGAACTGCCCGTCACTCTGCGGCAGTATGCCCGATTCACCCCCTCCCGGCGGGTGAAGTTCGGCGGCAGCGCCATGGCCGCCGCCCTGGAGAGCGACTCCCTCTTCCGGCAGCGCGTCGCCGCCCGGCTGCGCGCCGTGGAGCCGGAGCTCGCCGAGGCCGTCGAGCAGGGCACGCCGCCGCCCGCCGCCGACCCGGTGGACGTCGCCGCCGCCGCGTTCGTGCTGCGCCCGCCCGGCTGGGCCAAGCTCGTCGCCGCCGCGGGCGAGGAGGCGCAGCGGGCCCAGGCCGAGCGCGCCGAGCAGGAGCGGGAGCGGGAGATCGCCCGGCTGCGGGAGGAACTGGCCGAGGCCCACGCGGCGGCCCGCGCGGACGGCGAACGGCTGCGCGCCGAGCTGGAGGCGGCCCGCAAGGAGGCGGACGCGGTCCACCGGAAGCTGCGCAGCGCCGTCAGCGACGTCCGGCGCGGCGAGGCGGCCACGCGCAAGCTGCGCGCCGAGCTGGAGGAGGCGCGGGCCGAGGCGGCCGGCGCCAGGGCCGCCGCCGAGGGCGAGGCCCGGCGGCTGCGGGCCAGGCTGGCGCAGGCGGAGGCCGCCCTTGAGGCCAGCCGCAAGGCGGTGCGCGAGGGGCGCGGCATCGAGGACATGCGGCTGCGGCTGCTGCTCGACACGGTGCTCGACGCGGCCCAGGGCCTGCGCCGCGAACTGGCGCTGCCGCCCGCCCGGTTGAGACCGGCGCAGACCGTGGACGCGGTGGAGCCGGGCGGCATGACACCGCAGGACGTGGCCCAGCGTGCCCTCGCGGAGGACGATCCGGCGCTGCTCGACCAGTTGCTGGCCCTCCCGCAGGCCCACCTGGTCGTGGACGGCTACAACGTCACCAAGACCGGCTACCCCACGCTGCCGCTGGAGAAGCAGCGGCTGCGGCTGCTGGGCGGGCTCGCGGTGCTCGCGGCCCAGACGGGCGCGGAGATGACGTGCGTCTTCGACGGCGCCGAGCTGGCCGCCCCCGTGCTGCTGACCCCGCCGCGCGGTGTCCGGGTGCTGTTCAGCAGACCGGGGCAGACGGCGGACGAGCTCATCAGGCAGTTGGTGCGGGCCGAGCCGCGCGGGCGTCCGCTCGTCGTGGTGTCCTCGGACCGCGAGGTCGCCGACGGCGTCGCCGGTGCCGGGGCCCGCCCGGTGGCATCGGCCCTGCTGGTCAAGCGACTTGCGCGGACTTAGCCGGTTCGCCGGTCTTGGCCGGATCGTTGCCCCTTCGGCCGGTTCGGCCGCTCTCGTCCCCCACGCAGTGTGCCGTGGCGCTCGCGGCCGGTGTGAGCTAAGTAAAAAATACTCGCGAGGATTTGAACCTGGTAAACCACCCTCGCTAGGGTCGGGCGTCGAACCTTCGCGCGGAGGCCCATCCAGTCCGGGTGGCCGCGAGGTACCGCCGGTTCCGTGGCAGTCCGGGCGGAGCGGCGGCTGAGGAAAAAGGAGCTCGCTCCCGTGGCGTCCCACCGTCGTCCCAAGTCGCCGAGCAGGGCCCGTGTGACCATCTTCGGTGCCACCGCAGCCGCCACCGTCGCGCTCACCTCGCAGTCCGCCCAGGCCGATCCCGACCCCACCGTCGACGAGGTCCGCGAGGAGGTCGACGAACTCCGCCACGAGGCCGAGGTCGTCACCGAGGAGTACAACGGCGCCAAGGAGCGCGCCGAAGAGCTCCAGGCCGAGGTCGAGGAGCTGCAGGATTCCGCGGCGCGGGGCCAGGAGGAGCTGAACGAGCTGCGCGCGAGCGTGGGCGCGGTGGCGTCCGCCCAGTACCGCAACGGCGGCATCGACCCCTCGCTCCAGCTCTTCCTGTCGGCCGACCCGGACGCGTATCTGGACCAGGCGTCCACGCTGGACCAGGTGAGCGGCCAGCAGGCGGAGACGCTGCGGCTGATCGAGGACCGGCAGCGCGGTCTGGACCAGCAGCGCCAGGAGGCCACCGACAAGCTGGCCGAGCTGGAGGAGTTGCGCGCCCGGCTCGACGAGCAGAAGGAAACGATCCAGGGCAAGCTCAATGAGGCCCAGTCGCTGCTGAACCAGCTCACCGCCGAGGAGCAGGCCGAACTCGCCGCCCAGGAGGCGGCGGAGGCCGAACGGGCCGCCGAGGCCGCGCGCGCCGACCGGTCCGACACCCGGACCGACTTCGTGGACCTGCCCGGCTCCTCGCGCGGCGAATCCGCGCTGAGCGCCGCCGCGAGCAAGCTCGGCTCCCCCTACGTCTGGGGCGCCACCGGCCCCAGCGCCTTCGACTGCTCGGGGCTCACCTCCTGGGCCTACGCACAGGCCGGGGTGTCGCTGCCCCGCACCTCCCAGGCCCAGGCCGGCGTCGGCACCCGCGTCAGCCTGGACCAGCTCGCCCCGGGCGACCTGGTGTTCTACTACGACGGCCTGAGCCACGTCGGCATGTACGCGGGCAACGGCCAGATCCTCCACGCCCCCTCGTCCGGCTCCGTCGTCCGGTACGACTCGGTGACGTCCATGCCGTTCATGTTCGGCGTCCGGGTCGGCTGAACTCCGCCGACCGGCCCGCCGCGCGAGCGGTATCGTCTCGTCCGATGCGTAAGACGTTGATCGTGACGAACGATTTCCCGCCGCGCCCCGGAGGGATCCAGGCCTTCCTGCACAGCATGGCGCTGCGCCTCGACCCGCGGCGGGTCGTGGTGTACGCCTCCACCTGGAAGCGGGACGCCGAAGGGCTGCGGGCCACCGCCGAGTTCGACGCCGAGCAGCCGTTCCCGGTGATCCGGGACCGGACCACGATGCTGCTGCCGACCCCGGCCGCCACCCGGCGCGCCGCCGGGCTGCTGCGCGAACACGGCTGCACCGCCGTGTGGTTCGGCGCGGCGGCCCCGCTCGGCCTGATGACGCCCGCGCTGCGCGCGGCGGGCGCCGGGCGGGTCGTGGCCACCACGCACGGGCACGAGGCGGCCTGGGCCCAACTGCCGGGATCGCGCGCGCTGTTGCGGCGTATCGGGGAGCACACGGACACCATCACGTACCTCGGCGAGTACACCCGCTCCCGCATCGCGCGGGCGCTGAGCCCCTCGGCCGCCGCGCGGATGGTCCAACTGCCGCCGGGCGTCGACGAGAAGGTGTTCCACCCCGACTCGGGCGGCGCCGCCGTCCGGGCCTCGCTCGGGCTGAGCGAGCGGCCGGTGGTGGTGTGCGTGTCGCGGCTGGTGCCGCGCAAGGGCCAGGACACACTGATCCGGGCCCTGCCGCGGGTGCTGGCCGCTGAGCCCGGCACGGTCCTGCTGATCGTCGGCGGCGGCCCGTACCGGGCGGACCTGGAGAAGCTGGCGGAACGGCTGGGCGTGAGCGCGTCGGTGCGGTTCACCGGCCCGGTGCCGTGGGAGGACCTGCCCGCGCACTTCGGCGCGGGGGACGTCTTCGCGATGCCCTGCCGCACGCGGCGGCGCGGCCTGGACGTGGAGGGCCTGGGCATGGTCTACCTGGAGGCGTCCGCGACCGGCCTCCCGGTCGTCGCCGGCGACTCCGGCGGCGCCCCCGACGCGGTCCTGGACGGTGAGACGGGCTGGGTGGTCCGCGCGGGCGAGTCCACGGCCGCCGAGGAAACGGCGGACCGCCTGCTGGCCCTCCTGACCGACCCCGAACTCCGTCGCCGCATGGGCGAACGCGGTCGCGCGTGGGTCGAGGAACGCTGGCGCTGGGACCTCTTGGTGGACCGCCTCCGCACCCTCCTGGACTGACCGGGGTGTCGCCCACCCGCC